>NZ_JAYGHM010000068.1:0-42002 GCF_034931125.1 Rivularia sp. UHCC 0363
CTTCCTGGGCTGCAAATCCCCGCTTGAGAAACTCAATTAGGGTTTCTGCTCCTTGTACAATCAGGTAAGGTGTAACAGTACGATAACCTTCAGGAATCGGTTGAACTGCCATAACTTTTACCTCTGAATAGTAGAACAAATGTATTGTATATCCGTTGAATTAAATTGTCCACGTAGTTAAACCTTCAAAAACACCTCAAGATAGTCAAAATTGAAGTTTCACTCTGTAATTACACTTGTTTACTCGTGCTTACGGCGTTTTGATTCAGAAGTTCTTCAAGGCGATCAAGAGTTTTACTTAAGCCTGTATCCATTCCTGCTTGAATCTCCCGATCTCGATGCTCAACCGATGGGTATAGAGTGTGTATTTGCAACGTCGTTTTTCCTTCCTGCTCTGTCAAAGTTAGCGTTACAATATGTTCGCTGTCGGAAATTTCATCGTATTGCTCAGTGGAAACTAACCGTTCTGATGGTACGATCTCGTGGTATTTCCCGGCTAATCCAAAGTCAGTATTATTCGTAGAATCGTGTAGAACATAACGCCAATTACCACCCACCCGTAGATCGATTTCACAGACAATCATCGTCATGCTTCCACAACCGAACCAGCGCTTCACATGGTTTGGTGTTGTCCATGCTTCAAAGATAAGGGCTTGGGGTGCATCGAAAACTCGTGTCACCAAAATTTCTCGTTCTGAGGGTAATGTTAACTTTAATGTTGAATTATCGCTTGTAGTCATGACGTTTCTCCATTTTTTTAGTTGATCGAAAATACTGGTTTCGCTCATAGATATCTCAGCCAGCAATGTTTTAAAACTTTTACAGTTGCGCTAAATACTCATCCATACAGTCAAAGCTTGAGTTCCATCCTGCGACAACTCCCATTTCTTCATGCTTACGGCGTTCTTCGATAGATTCATGCATAATCCGCAGAGTAAGTTTCGTCTTGCCAGCTAAATCCTCGAAAATAACTGTCATCACCATTCCCCTGGGTAGATCGGTATTCATGACTTTTTCAAAGCCCTCATCAAACTCATCGCTAGTAACAATCCTTTCAAAAGGCACAATTTCCCGGAATACTCCTTTGGCTGGATATTCTTTACCATCTGGGGCAATCATAACGTAGCTCGATTTCCCACCGGGACGCAAATCTGTCTCAGTTACACGAGTTGTAAAACCTTTTGGTCCCCACCACTGCACTACGTGTTCCGGCTGAGTCCACACCTCAAATACCAGTTTGCGGGGTGCGTTGAAAATGCGGGTGATGACAATTTCGCGATCGCATTGAGTATCTGTCGAATCATTTTTGCTCATCATTTTTCTCCTTAGCTTGTAATTCGTTAAGGTAATCATCCAAGCGATCGAGCCTCTCCTCCCAGAGTTGACGATATTGGTAAAGCCAGTCATCAACACCTTTAAGTGGTTCCGTATTCAGATAGCAAGGTCGCCAAGTTGCTTCTCGACCTCGCACGATCAATTGGGCCCGTTCCAGCACTTTGAGATGCTTGGAAATTGCCGGAAGACTCATCTCAAAAGGTTGAGCTAGTTCTGTAACTGATGCTTCACCTTTAGCGAGACGGGCGAGGATAGCACGTCGCGTGGGGTCAGCAAGGGCTGAAAAGATGAGGCTTAATCGATCGGAAGACATTTTGTATTTAACTATTCAGTTAATTAACTACTAGGTTAAATAATTTGCCTAAGAATGTCAAGTGCTAGCTAAATAAATTATGAGTATTTCATTTTAGTCATTTGTTCAAGCAGTCGCTGGGTAAAGCCCCCTATCGATACTTGCTCCAGCAACGGATAGTGAAACAAAGCAAACACTCAATTTTGGAAATTGCTTTTTGAGTAAACAGTTTCGTCAATCTACAGGGATAACACCAAAGGCTTATAGAGTAAATTAAATAACCATACTTTCACAACGTTTAAATTTTGGGAGTTAGATAAAAATGTCGGAGCAAAATGTCAAACTACTGGATTACAATCAAGAAAATGCATCAAATGGGTTTGTACCTAATCTTCCTACCCTTTCTAGTTTTGGTTACTGGAGCAATATCCATTTTGAACACCATCAACAACCAGCCTTTGAAGTAGACGAACATCAACATACATGGCACACTATCGCTTATGGTTATGCTGGTAACTCATGGGGAGAGCGGTGGTTAGATGGAGTTTGTACAAGAGAAAGACGGAATCTTGGAGATATTGCAATTATCCCTGCTGGTATTTCCCATCGCTGTAATTGGAATACAGAATCTGAGTTTACAATTTTAGCCATTGAACCTACACTACTAAAACAAATCGGTGAAGATTTTATAGATAGCGATCGCATTCAATTAATTCCTCAATTTATGTCCGAGCAAGATGCACTGATACAGGGAATTTTTTTCACATTGAGAGATGAATTAAAGTCAAATCAAATCGGTGGTAATTTACTTATTGATAGCTTGAAAACAACATTATCAATTCACTTATTACGGAAATATTGCATTACAAAACCCAAAAATTATAGTGATCAAGATGGATTATCAGGTATTAAATTACAACAGATCAAAGAATATATTAACGAATATTTGGATCGAGATTTAAAATTAAGCGAACTTGCTGCGATTGTACAAATAAGTCCTTATCATTTTCTACGTTTATTCAAGCAAAGTTTGGGAATAACCCCTCATCAATATATTTTGCAGTGTCGAATTCATCAAGCCAAGTATTTATTGCAGCATAGCAAACTGAGTATTACTGATATTGCTGTCAGGGTAGGTTTTTGCGATCAAAGTCATTTGACTCAGTATTTTAAACGAATTGTGGGTGTGACACCAAAACAATTCCTAAAAGAGCGATCGCAATAATTTAATAAAACAGCGCAACTTTTTTCTAGAGTTCCCAATAACAAATTTTCTAAACTATGAGCGTATAGAATTGGGAAAATACAAGTGAAAAATATCGAAATTAATACGACATATATCAAAATACCTAATAATAATTTACAAATCGATGCTTACCTAGCGCAACCAACTAGTAAAGGAGCATTTGGTGCAGTTATTGTTTTTCAAGAAATCTTCGGAGTTAACGAGAATATTCGGGAGATTACCGAATTAATTGCCCAACAGGGATATATTGTGATCGCACCTGCAATGTATCAACGTATTGCTCCCGGTTTTGAATTTGGGTTTAGCGAACCAGATATCGGTTATAGTCCAGAAGCTTACAAACTTGGTTTAGAATATTACCAACAAGTAAAATATTGGGAAATATTCAGCGATATTCAAGCTACCATTGCTTACCTCAAAACTTTACCTAATGTAAAACCTGATTCCATTGGCTGTATTGGTTTCTGTTTTGGTGGTCATATTGCTTATATGGCTGCAACGTTACCCGATATTAAAGCGACTGCATCATTTTATGGTGGTGGAATCACCTCTTCTAGCTATGGAGAAGAGATACCAACACTGAATCGGACGAAGGATATAAAAGGTAGTATTTATACTTTTTTTGCTACGAAAGATATATTTGTTTCCCAAGAAGAAAACCAAAAAATCGAAGCAGAATTACAGAAACATCAAATTAACCATCGTGTATTTCGATACGATGCAATACACGGCTTTTTTGGCGGATTTTTTGTTGATAAATACCCATTTTTCGCTAAAAGTCCAGATTTAAATCAAGAAGCTGCTGCTGATGCTTGGCTACAGGTTCTCGAACTTTTTCAAAATCATCTTTAAAATCGATTATGGAAGTTTCTAAGGGTTCTCACCAACTAAACGCAAGTTTGTTTTCATAGATGAACTGGAGTTTATTTAAGAAACAGATTTTGCAATACCTCCCCATTCTTCTAGGTTCAATTCTCCCCAAATATCCGATGTTGTATGCGAGAACAAAACGGCACAATACAAACATCGTTGCTATTCTTTATTTTTATGTCCACCGAAGCGCTACAAGCTTTATCAAACAACATCGCCGAAATTGTCGCACAAGCAGGTAAAGCGATCGTTTCAGTCAATGCTAACAGACGCTTTACTCCCAGCGGTATTCACTGGCGCAATGGTATCATTGTGACTTCCGATGAATCCCTCAAACGTTACGAAGACATTACCGTGACTCTGGCAAATGTTACTAAAGAGCCAGTTTCGCTTATAGGACGCGACCCTACTACTGATGTTGCAGTTTTCAAACTAGAAAATCCCGATATTCCCGTCGCTACGAAGCTGTAACGGTAAGGATAAGGTTGGGTTTAATTATGTTGTAAATTGCGGTGATTATGGAATTAGTTTAAACACAAAAAGCTCTGTTAAAATTTTAATGCCTCTTTTATTGTTCATGGCTGAAAATGCACCCAAAATATTATTACTATATTTACAGCAAACACTAGATCTTCTTCAAGTGTAAATAAGAACAAGAAATACAGTAATATTTTTATACATTTGTTTATATTTTTAAGCGATTTGGCTGGTAGTATAGCATAAAAGCACTAAATAACTATGATTTAAAATAATAAAAATCGAAATTATAATGACAAATTTTAACTTAGATGAAGCGATAAAAGTTGCAAATAAAGCAGTCAATAGTAAATTCAATAGAAATTTAACAGATATTGAAATTATTATTATCAAAGGCGCATGGCAGCGACAAGAGTATGATGAGATAGCTGCTCAAAATCAGTATGCAACTACTTATCTCAGCCAGGATGTTGCGCCCAAACTTTGGAAAATACTCGGTGATTCTCTAGAGGAAAAAGTTAAAAAAAGTAACTTCAAAGAAGCACTTAAACGTCAATGGGAAAAATCTATATATGATGCTGATACTAATCCTTCTTATGTCAAAGTCAATAATAATTTAGATACTAAAATTAAAACGGATTTATTGAGTCAAAGCCCTTATTCTGAAAATTTCAAGCCTGAGATTTACGTCAGAAGACCTGAACTAGAAATAATTTGTTATGAAACTCTTTTACAACCTGGTTCTCTAATTAGGATTAAAGCTCCTAGTTTAATGGGAAAAACATCATTAATAATTCAGGTTATTAATCAATTAGCAAAAAAAGATTATCGCAATGTTATTTTAAGTTTTGAATTAGCAGATAGAAATACCCATTTTAGCCAACTCAATAAATTTTTAAGATGGTTTTGTAGCAATATTAGTCGAGAATTGAGTTTACCTAGCAATTTAGATGAATATTGGGATGAAGAAGGCATGGGAGCAAAAGTAAGTTGCACTACTTATTTTGAACAATATTTATTAGTTGCTGTCGATAGTTCTCTTGTTTTATGTTTAGATAATGTTGATTTACTTTTTCCATACCCAGAAATTTATGAAGATTTTTTCGGACTATTACGTTCTTGGTATGAAAAAGCTAGAAGCAGACAAGTTTGGAAAAAGTTGCGATTGGTACTAATACATTCTACCGATGTTTATATTCGACTCAATATTAATCAATCACCGTTTAATGTTGGATTACCTTTAGAATTATCAGAATTTACCTACGAACAAGTACAAGATTTTGCCCAGCAACATCAACTGAATTTAGATGTGACTGCAATTGACTCTCTGATTAAATTGGTCGGGGGACATCCTTATTTATTAGAAATGGCTTTCTCCCATATTAAAAATCATTCAAATATTAGGATTGAGCAGATATTAATAGAAGCAACAACAGAAACTGGTATTTACGCTCATCATTTACGCGAACACTGGCTAAATTTACAACAGCATCACGAATTAGCTATTGCAGTCCATCAAATTGTTGATTCTAACAGTCCAATCCTATTAGAACCGATTGTAGCTTATCAGTTACAAAGTATGGGTTTAGTGAAACTTTCTGGCAATTTAGCAGAAATTCGCTGCCATCTATATCGTCAATACTTTCGGATGCGTTTAAAAGAGTTTTAAAATGAAACCCATTTGACTGGATATTGGTCTTTCTGGGTAGTTTTAATTACTTTATATCCTCTACTTTTTGCCCAATCATGAGCAGCTTTTTCCAGTGTTGATTTCCCACAATTGAGATAGGCTAAAGCTAAGTTCTTATTACCTTGTTCCTTTAGCGCTTTCACTAAGGTTTCTGTTGTATCTTTGCCACCAATACCAATAAATGAATATAGTGCATAATCTGTTTTTATTGGGTCGCTTGATGCTAAATCTTTGAGTAGAACAGTTTTCGTGATTTGCCAGTTGTGACGTAATTCCTCACCTTTTCTTAGAGCTATTAATAAATGTACTTTATCATCTGGCGATATTGGTTTCCAATTGAGTTTTTCTAATGCTAAACCAACCATTGGGCTAGATGGTAAATCAGTTAAATTTTTAGTCAATGGCTCGATCGCTTTGGAGTCACCAATATCATACAAAACACTGGCAGCATTTATTCTTGTTGTGGCATCAGGTTCCTTGAGAGCAACTAGCATCGGTTCTAACGCTGGTTTCCCGATCGCACCCAAAGCAGTCACAGCATTCGCATCATCTTTTTTGAAATCCAGTAGCAACTGTTCGATAATCTTGGGATTGTTAATAGCAATGTCTTTTAATCCGGTTTTAGCCGCAGTTGCGTTAAGCGAAGCTCACCGAAGGTATCGCAATATTTGGGTGTTTAACATTAGCGACTAAAGGTTTGATTGCACGGGTATCTTTTAGTTTTCCTAATGCGATCGCAGCAGCTACATGAGTTTTCGTTTCGGGAGAGGATGCTGAGGGATTTACCGGGGTATTCAGCACGGTGATTAAGGGATCAACTGCTTGCTTATCTCCTAAGTTTCCCAATGCTTCAGCAGCTTGATCTGTGCCAAAAGTAGGAGGTTGTCTAATGTAATTATCAATGAGTTCTTTGACGTTTTTTTCGGCTGTTAAACGCTGTACATTAGAATCTTTAATCTTATCTAAGTTGCAAGCAGTCAAAGTTAAAAAAAGTAAGCTGTTTGCAATTATATGGTGTTTCATAATGATTAGTTTTTTTGATTTATCGCAAGAATTTTAAACTCTCAGATTTCTTAACCAAAAAATCAGTAAAAAGACTCAGAATTGTCCGCTTTCGGAGTTTTATATTCGCATTAATTGACATACCCGATTGTAAAGGTAGTTCCCCACCTTGACGTAATAGCATTGCTTGCTTATCTAAACTTACTTTGGCTGAAAAACGCCAGTAAGGATTGATTTGGTCTGGAGGTAAAGCATCAGAACCGATTGAGACTAATTTACCTTTAATATCACCATATTCTTGGAACGGGTAGGAATCAATTCGGACATCAACTTCTGGGCATTGATGATTGTTTGATTGCTTTTTATTGATATTTAATTCAAGACATTCAGATTGTTTATAGTTATCTTTGACAAAGCCGATATCTTTGTTCGTAATATAAATTTTGGCAAATAAAATGCCGTTAGGAACTATTTTGAGAATTGGTTCGCTGGAATTAACAACAAACCCGGCGTTATTCGGTTTTAATTCAAATACAGTTCCGTCTATAGGAGCAGTTATTCTCTGGTATTTCAATTTAGTTTCAGCTTGACTTAATTGACTGTCAATTTCATGGATTTTTTTTTGATTTTCCACAACTATTTTTGTCAGTTGACTATTAATCTCCGCAATATTCTTCTCATTAGATGTAATTCGGGATAAAATATCCTCTTGAGATTGAGCGGCAATTTTAATCATTTGTTCTTTTGTTTGAGCAATTACCAACTGCAAGCGTTGCTGCTCTTTCATAAATTTTACAACTTCGGCTTCTTTCCCACGAACATCTTGTTCTTGTTTCAAAGTTTGTAATCGCGGATAAGCACCTTCTCTACTTAAGTATTGCAAATCATTGAGAATCTTTTGATTGATTTTTAGTCCAGCTTTTGCATTAACTATTTGTGCTTCATTCTGAAGTAATTGTTGTTGAGTTTGTTGAATCTCGAATTGCATTCCTAATAATTGCGAACTTAATTCCGACTGACGTGATCGCAAACGTAATTGTTGTTCTGATGTGAGTTGAATTCCAATAGTAGAACCTCGCAACTGAGTACGATACAGTTGGTTTTCGGCGATAAATTGCCCTCTGTTTTGAGTTAATGCAGCTATTTCTGGAGGAATTTTTAATTTAACTGATTGCGTTTGCATTTGTTGAGTTAAATTTGTTTCTGTCAGTTTACTACGATAAAATTCATTTTCTTGGACTAAAGCCACACGATTTTCTTGTAGTGAATTAATTTCTACTTTGGTTGTAGTTTCTTCTAAACCGATCAGAATTTGTCCTTTTTTAACTAGTTGTCCTTCCTTAACATGAATTTTTTGAATCACACCACCAAGGGGAGCTTGAATATCGGTAACTTTCCCTTGTGGTTCTAGTTTTCCAGTTGCGGGAATTGCTTCATCTATTTGGAATATACTTGCCCAAATCACAACAAAAGCGCTAATACTCACAATTCCCCAAGCAATTGTTCGCGACCAAATCGAAGTTTGTTGTAAAAGAACTGGTTGGTCAAAGTTATATGTGGTAGTCATAATTTCTAGTTTGTTGATTTTTTTAACTTAAATTTATGGATTTTAATTTGCTTTTTACATCTGGGCTTCTTGTTGTCGATAAAGGCAATAATAATAACCCTTCATTGCCATCAATTCTGAATGAGTTCCTTGTTCTACAATCGAACCAGAATCCATCATTAAAATCATATCTGCCTTGTTGATTGTACTCAGTCTATGAGTAATAAAAAATACTGTTTTACACTGGCAAGCCTCAGCCAGATTGCGGCAAACTTGAGCTTCGGCATTGTAATCTAAGGCACTAGTTGCTTCATCGAGAACCAGTAATTGCGGATTTTGGAGGACAGTACGAGCGATCGCAATTCTTTGTCTTTGTCCCCCGGAAAGTCCACTACCTCGCTCACCAACTTGGGTATTGTAGCCGTTGGGTAGATCCATGAGAAAGTCGTGAGCGTAGGCAACTTTAGCAGCCGCAATTATATCTTCGTCACTAGCATCAGGAGATGCGATCGCAATGTTTTCCCGCACGGTACCGTTGAATAATAATGTATCTTGCTGCACTACTCCGATTTGACGACGCAGGGAATAAAGTTCAACTTTGCTGATGTCGTAGCCATCAATTAAAATTTTCCCAGATTTTGGTTCGTAAAGTCGGGGTAATAATTTTAACAAAGTGCTTTTACCAGAACCACTTTGACCGACAATACCCACAAACGAACCAGCAGGAATATCAAGGTTAAGATTGCACAATTGTAATGCACCATTTTCTCGGAAACTAAAGTCAATATTTGTGTATTTGATATTACCAACTATCGTCGGCATAAGAATATTGTGGGTGTCAGCTTCCGTTTCTTGGGGTGTGTCGAGAATGTCACTCAGACGTTGTAATGACAGTGCTGTTTCTTGAAAATTCTGCCAGGTTTGGACTAAACGTAATAGGGGACTGGTGACGTAACCAGCTAAAATACGAAAAGCAATCAGTTGTCCCAAAGTTAGCTGTTGTTGCAAAACCAGATACGCACCTACCCACAGCACCATTAAATTAGAAAGCTTGTTGAAAAAACCACTCACGGAACTGGCTGTTGTTTGGGTAGAAATAGTTTTGAAGCCAGCACTAATATAACGTGCATAACGTTCTTGCCATTGCCAGCGCGATCGCGTTTCCAAATTTTGGGCTTTAATAGTTTGCATTCCTCCCATAACTTCAACTAAGTAGGAGTGCGTTTCTGCGTTGCGTTCGGCTTTTTCTTGCAGTTGTCGTCGAATTAAAGGCGATACTAATAAGTTGATGACAACAAATAAGGGTACTGTTGCCAATGCAACTAGGGTTAATACCCAACTGTAAATCACCATTACTAAGATGTAGATGACCGAAAATACGGCATCCATCACCACAGTTAAAGCTGTACCTGTGAGAAACTTGCGAATATTTTCTAATTCCCCTACCCTTGTCGCTAATTCCCCCACCGGACGACGTTCAAAGTAAGATAAAGGTAGACGTAACAAATGATTGATAACTTCTGAACCTAAAGATAAATCGATGCGATTGGTAGTATCAACAAATAATTGAGTCCGAATGGCTGTTAATACTGCTTCCGCAATTGCCACTACGATTAAAAAGATACCAAAAACTTCCAAGCTGTCCGGACTGTTATTAACAATGACTTTATCAATAATTACCTGTGTTGCCAGGGGATTGACCAGCCCAAATACTTGTACCACCATTGAAGCAATTAGCACTTCAATGAGAACTTTGCGGTAGCGTCGTAATTCCGGTATAAACCAACGCAGACTAAACCTGGATTTGGGGGAATTTTTACTTGGTTGCAGCAGCAGCACTTCTCCCTGTTGCCAAGTTTTAGCAAAATCCTTAACTTTGCGACGTACCAGTCCTAATTCGGGGATAGCAATGAGTAATTCTTGGTTATTATATTTGTAAACAACCGCAAAAGTATCTTGCCAAGCAATCATTGCAGGTAATGGTAATTTTCCCAGGGTTGTGACTGGTACCTTAACGATTTGAGTCGTCAAACCCATCAATTCTGCTACTGCACCACAAAATTGTAGTGAAACAGTACCAGTTTGTTCGATTTGTTTAACCAAAATTCGCTGTAGCATATCTCTGCGAAAAGGCAGATGAAAATACAAGCTCAACATTTGCAAACAAGCAAGTATGGATTCTTGAATACCTTTTGCTCGAATATAGGGAAACTTTTGATTTTGAAATTGCTTCGCTGGTGGAATCGTAATATCTGCTGCGTAGGGGACATCAACAAAATCCGCGACAATTTCCGTGGGTGGAGGAGATAGTAATTCTGGGAGCAAATATTTCGGTAAACCCAGCAGACGCATATTGGGTTTTATTGAGACGCATTCAAAGCGACTACCTACAGGAAAATCTGGATTTGAACTGCTGCTAACCAACCATAAAAACTGCGAATCTAACTGCTGAGTTTTCCTAGAAGAAGAAATTATGACAGCTTCCTTGATAGCAGACTGTGCTAATTTTGCTACATCAATACTGGCATGAGCGCGATCGCGAAATTCTGCCGTTAACAAATCGTAAACTTCAACCAGTGCAGGTGTGGTACGCAAAACCTCTGCAAAATCATATTCCCGCTTTAACAAGTTGAGAAAATCCGTCATCGGTAAATTGAGACATACCACCTCCGTAGATGCGATCGCAGTTTCACAAGCAACCTCCCGTATCTGGGAAACCCAACCAAGAATTTCCCCTGGTTGTAGTAATTTTAAAGTAATAGGTTTCTCTGTAAATAGATCGTAACCGATCAAACGAGCTTGTCCCTGATAAATAATGTTAATTTGGGTTGGCATTACCGCTTTGGTGACGATTGTCTGACCCATGCGATAGCGCGTAAATTGCATTTTCTCACGTAACTTTACTAACATCTCTTCCGATAAACGATTAAAGGGAAATACATCAGCTAAAAATTCTTTATTATCGATATATGTAGATGTCATTTTGAATTTTAGATTTTGAATTACTCTACGAGAAGACGCTTGCGCGTCAATGGATTTTAGATTAAGGTTCGTAGTAGCGCTTCAGCGCATTTTAATTACGTAATTCGGATGTGCTGAAGCCCAACTACAAACTTCTGAAAACTTATGTTATTTCTAAGCAACAGTTTTGCGATCAATTTGTTCTACCGTATGCTTTGATACTAACCAAGCGCGTTCTGAAGCAGGTAACTGTTGAATTTTATCTTGTAACCAAACTTCAAATAACTCTCTTAATAACCGTTGACGCATAAAAACATCTAACTGAGCGGGAAGTAATTTTTCCAAACGAATAATTACGAAATATTCCCCAAATCTTGTCGGTTGCCAAAGTTGTCCCGGTTGACTTACCTGTAATTGTTTTGCCAGACTTCGGTGTAATGTCCCCATTTCCACGGCACCAACAATACCATTTGTATGAGCTTCTGGACCAATTGAGTAGGTTTTAGCCAGTTGAGCAAAGCTATGTTCGTCAGCTTGAATGCGAAAATATAGTTCTTGGATAATACCTGCATCTTGAGTGCGAAGCATCGAATAAACAACTCGATCCAAATCTTTTTTACGTTGCAGAAAATAAGATTCTAATTTATGCCCCCAAGTTGCTTGCTGAAATTTCTCAATTCTCAGTTTACGAGTAGTTAGAGATGTTAATTGTGTCTTCGTCATCCCATGACGTTCCAACCACGCTGTTTCTTGAGCAGCATTGGTAATTTGCTGCTGTTTGAAAAATTGTGCTTGAACGCGATTAATTTCTTCATGGGTAAAATTAATCGGTATATTTGTAGAATCTTCCCATTGAGAAATTGACTTATCAATAATCATCTCCCGTAACAGTTGCGGCAACATTTGATAACTTGTTAACAAGGGGATTAATTCATCTGAATTAATAATTTGATGATTAATTTCTAAAATATTCAACGAATCATTCATTAATCCATCCACCTTACTAGATTACAAGTTAAACTAAAGTCATTTTCTTGTGTAAATTCGGAATAAGTACCTCATCAGAATAATTCGAGTTTTGTTTGGCATAAGTTAGTAATTCTTCCGTCCATTCCCTAAACCAAACAAACACCAAATTGACTTTTTCAATAGCTTCGATACGTGTTTCTTCATCCATTTCAATCTGCGCTATCATGGCATGGTCGCAAGTCATAGCATGACCAGATTCCTTACTGAAATGGAACTCCCCACAATAGCGTAATTCCAGACCAGTTTCTGCTTCAATTTGTACCGCTAATTTTCCAATCAGTTCAAACAATACATTACCCGTTTCTTCAATCGCTTCGATAATAGCTAAACGTACAATACTCGAAGAACTATAAATCAAATGAGCCAGCTTGTGTGACAGCAGACGATTTACAACAGTGCGATCGCTATAGAGAAAATGTAAATATTCAGTCGAGGAAATTTGATTGCGATCAAAGCCCAATTTGATAAAGTCTTCCAAATACCATTGCCAATGATGGTCATCTTCATAGGAATGTTCGTTTACCATCGCTTGATAAGCATCCGAGGTTGGCTCTAAGCGCATGACGTAACGATTTAGGTCGCCAAAGCTCATAATAAAAGGAGCCATGCAAGGATAAAATTCTAGACGCTGACGAGCGGATAAGCTCTCATCTCGTAAAAAATCAAAAAATGGTAAGTGGTTGTACTCTTTCTTTAATTTTAAAATTTGTCGTAAGGTAGCTTTCATATTTTCTTCCTAATACTAAAATTAACGTGAGCTTCCAAGCAGTAGCATTGGTTCTATTTAAAAGAAACTTACTATTAGAATTAAACGTTTGGTTTTTGCATTTATACAGCTATTAGCTACTCGATTTTCGTATTAAGTCTCTTTATAAACCAGTTAGCTTTACTTGCTTTCCTTAAGAAAAGGCAGAAGAAAGAAGTTTTATCCTTCTGCCCCATTCTGCAAGTATTTATCGTGAAAAATCACATCAAACTCAATGCATCCTTATACCAAAACAATATCAGTGTCTCTGGAGAATTCAGTCGGCTTATTCTCGATAGTTGCAAACAGAGTCCTCTCAAAGTACAACCCACCTGTATTTGGGTCGTAACTAAACTGATATACTGAGGATGCTCCAAAACTACTCTTGGTGATTTCAATCTTATCGCTCTCCACGATACTAAAATCCTTGATTACATCAATACCTTCGCCAACTGAAGGAGGTGAGTAAAAACCGAATATATCCGCTCCAGCACCACCAGTAAGCGTATCTTTGCCCGGTTCGCCATACAGCTTATCGTTACCATTACCACCTACAAGGATGTCATCATTAAAAGAGCCAAGTAATGTGTCATTACCATCACTACCTTCGAGGTAGTCATTGCCATTGCCACCGTCGATGGTGTCATTACCCCAGTAGCCGTACAGCTTGTCGTTACCATCTCCACCATTGAGGTAGTCATTACCAAAACTACCCTCAAGCGTATCTGTACCCGCTTCTCCATACATCTCATCGTCGCCTAAATCACCCTTGATGATGTCATTACCAGAACCACCATATAGCAAGTCATTATTATCGCCACCATACATTTTGTCATTGCCGTTGCCACCAATGAGGTAATCATTACCTTGGTCGCCGTAAATTATATCGTTATCATCTCTACCATCGATGTAGTCATCACTATTACGACCATAAAGCGTATCTTTGCCGTTTCCACCGATAATTGTATCGCCGCCATCACCACCATCGATGTAGTCATCACCATTGTCGCCAATGAGGAAGTCAGCGCCTTCTTCACCGTAGATTATATCGTTATCATCTCTACCATCGATGTAGTCATTACTATTACCACCATAAATTCTATCTTTGCCGTTTCCGCCGATAATTGTATCGCCGCCATCACCACCATCCATCCAGTCATCACCATTGTCCCCATACATCTCGTCGGCACCTGCCCCTCCATACATCTGGTCATAGTCATCACCACCATACATCTTGTCATTACCAGCATCACCATACATCAGGTCATTACCAGTACCACCAGACATCAGGTCATTACCAGCACCAGCATACATCTTGTCATTACCACCATTGCCATAAAGCTGGTCATTGCTCTCACCTAGTTCTCTGGTATCGAGGGTATCATCCCTTTTGTCACCTGTACGTATTGCCATGATTATTGCTACTCCTTATGAGTTTCTTATGTGTTTTAATGAGGTTTTTAGGGGATACAAAATAAGTATTTTCCCTTGTAAACCTCTGTTGAAGCTTGATTAAAAAAGAAAGTTGTTCCGACATTACTTGTAAGTAATCACACAGAACTAATTACATAGTGACTCTTCATTGGGCAATAATTTCAGCCTTGATTTTATGTTATTAATTATGTGCAAATACTATTCTAAATAGCTATTTAGCGTTAGAAATCAGATCGAAAATGCATCTTTACGGTAATAGAACAATATCTTTTTGGACTGAGAAATCAGCAGGCTTATTCCCAAATTCTACAGTTGCGAACTGAGTATTATTAAAGGATAAGGCACCAGTATTGCTGTCATAGCTGAATTGATCGAGAGAAGTCGCACCAAAGGATGGGTGAATTTCAACTTTGTCAACTTCACTCCTTTGAAAATCTTTGATGGTGTCTATACCAGTGGGAGCAAAATAGAATCTGAAGCCATCCGCACCTGCACCACCCCAAAGGGTATTGTTACCAGCAGGAAAAATATCCCCACCACCAGCTAAAACATCGTTTCCATTACCACCATAGAGGATGTCGTCGCCACCACTACCAAAAAGTCTGTCATTATCATTGTTGCCGTAGAGGACATCGTTACCGTTTCCACCATCAAGTAAGTCATTTCCCACATCACCTAACAGCGTGTCATTCCCAGCGCCACCAAAAATGTTATCATTTCCGGCTCTACCATTGATTTGATCGTCTCCGCCTTCACCTTTAAGAAAATTATTACCAGCGTTACCCAGCATATAATTGCTCAGGTCGTTACCAGTACCATTAATATCGGCAGAATTAGTCAAGGTCAGGTTTTCGACGTTTGCTCCCAAAGTAAAGCTGACGGTAGTAGCTACGGTATCAAGTCCCTCAGAAGCATTCTCGATAACGACATCACCGACATTATCAACAATATAATTGTCATTCCCGGTTCCACCATACATTTGGTCAGCACCAGAACCACCATTTAGGTAGTCGTTCCCAGTTTCACCATACATTTGGTCGTCTCCGTCACCACCTCTGAGTTCATCGTTGCCACCTTTTGCATGGATTATATCGTTGCCTGCTAGACCATTGATTGTATCTGCGGAATCAGTACCATCTAGTGTGTCATTACCAGGAGTACCTGGAATATTAGCCATTTTGATTTCTCCAAAAATAATGTGATTTTGTTGTTCAGACGAATGAGATATGTTTACAATCTCGCTTTGTTCGACTTGTTAACATCTTCTCTGAAAATTTAATTAAATTGTTTAGTCAAAATCAGGTATATTTTTGGCTAATTAAAATTACTGAATTTAGTTGAGTTCAGATAAACTCAGTTTAATTCAGGTAAATTCAGGTAAAGAGATAATTTGTAACTTTTTTAAGTAAAAATCTGATAATTTACACTTAGATTCCCAGAATAGTTACGGTGTTCTACCTAATACAGCCGACAAATATTATGATTAATTGAGTAAGCGGGAATAAATAAAAATATCTCAAACCCCGATCAATAAACAATGATTAGTGACGACTCCCGCAATGGTGATATCGATAACTATAAATATCAACCCGGTGGGAGTCTACCCCCTGATGCTCCTACGTATATTGTCCGAGAGGCAGATCGTGAGCTTTATAATGCTTTGTTAGCTGGGGAATATTGTGATGTGCTTAATTCCCGACAAATGGGTAAATCTAGCTTGCGAATTCGGACTATGTGCAAATTGCGATCGCAAGATATTAACTGTGTGGAAATTGAATTGAGCGGGATTGGTAGTCAACAAATTACCGCATCACAATGGTATGGAGGGATTATTCAAGAGTTAATCAGTGGATTCGAGCTTCAGGTAAACCGTCGTAGTTGGTTGCGGGAACGGGACGATTTATCACCTGTACAACTTTTGGGTGGGTTTATTGAAAATGTTTTGCTAGCCCAAATTCAGCAGAAAATTGTGATTTTTATTGACGAAATTGATAGCGTTCTGAGTTTAAGTTTCCCCACGGATGAATTTTTTGCTTTGATTCGTCACTGCTACGATAAAAGAGCAAGTAACCCCGAATATCAAAGACTTTCTTTTGCGTTATTGGGTGTTGCGACACCTGCTGATTTGATTCAAGATGAAAATGCAACTCCCTTTAATATTGGTCGTGCAATTGAATTAAAAGGTTTTCAACTCCATGAAAGTGTGAGTTTGATGCAAGGTTTAGTTGCAAAAGTCAGCAATCCTCAAGCCGTTTTGCAAGAAATTTTAGATTGGACTGGAGGACAACCATTTTTAACCCAAAAACTTTGTTGGTTGATTTCCCAAGAAACTGAAATGCAAACACCACAATCTGTCAAGCATTTAGTTAGAAAACGTATTATTGAAAATTGGGAATCTCAAGACGAACCGGAGCATTTGCGGACTATACGCGATCGCATTCTCAGAAATTCCCGTTCTAGTCAATCTTTGCTGTTATTGTATAAAAAAGTTTGGCAGCGGGGTAGAGTACCTGCGGCTAATTCCCAGACTTATTTAGAATTGCGTCTTTCTGGTTTAGTTAAGCTGGATCGAGGTAATTTAATTGTTAAAAATCCCATATATAAAACCGTTTTTGACTTAAATTGGCTCCAAAAACAGTTAAATCAGCAAAATAATCACCAAATAGCTCTCCCATTCTGGAAAGTTGCGATCGCAAGTTTTGCCGTTACTAGTATAGTTATTGGCATCAGGACTCTGGGCTTTTTACAAGCATGGGAACTACAAGCTTATGACCAACTAATGCGATCGCGTCTCGATGAAGGTATGGATCAACGGTTGCTATTAGTCACCATCACAGATAAAGATGTCCAGTCTCAACCGATTGCAGAACGCAAAGCTGCTTCTTTATCCGAGCGTTCTTTTGCCCAATTACTGACAAAATTAGAACAAGCAAAACCGCGAGCGATCGGTTTCGATATTTATCGGGAATCTCCTTTAGGAGCAGAATACAAAAACTTAGCTGAAAAAATCAAAAATAGTCACAATCTTTTTATGATTTGTCACTATGGAAAACCAGGTCTTAAACCTCCTTTAGAAGTGAGTAAACAGGGACAAGGTTTTAATAATGTGGAACTTGACTTTGATGCTGTAATCCGTCGGCAAACATTAGCTGTAGATTCTGCCTCTCCCTGTGCAAGTAAATATTCTTTTGCTTGGAAGTTGGCAGTTAGTTATTTAAAAGAAGCTGGAATTCAAGTAGATTTTACATCAGATAATTACTTAAAATTAGGGGAAGTTGTATTTAAAACTTTAGAAAAAAATACAGGTGGCTATTACAATATTGATGCTAGCGGTCATCAACTATTACTTAACTATCGTGCCTCTAAACAAATTGCTGAAAAAGTTACTTTGCAAAAACTTTTGAGCAATCAATTTGACCCAAATATCGCTAAAAGTCGGATTGTTATTATTGGAACTACAGACCCCAGTTTTAACGACCATCATTGGCATACCCCCTATAGTAGCGGTTATTCAGTTAAAACTATGACGGGTGTAGAAATCCAAGCACACATGGTTAGTCAAATTCTCAGTACAGTTTTGGATAAACGACCCTTGATTTGGTCTTGGTCAAAACCTGTTGAAATTATCTGGATTTGGGGTTGGTCGTTAGTAGGAGGTTTGTTTGCTAGGTGTTTGAAGTCACTGCGTCTAATTTTACTCAGTGGAGGAGTGGCTTTAGCTATTTTGTATGCAAGTTGTTGGGGTATGCTGACTTTTAAAGGGGGGTGGATACCTTTGGTTTCTTCTGCTTTGGCATTGGTGAGTGTAGAAACTAGTTTAGTTATTTATAGGTATAAAATGTTTGATGATAATAAGTGAAGTGATTGAGTTAATAAAATTAATAGTTAACCACTAAGCCGTAGAGAGTGCTAAGAGAAGAATAAAATAAGTTTATGAATGATTCCATATTGATATATAAAATGTTGCGAACTATTAATAATTTTTCTGATTTGATAATGATTTACATAATAAATAGTAAAATTGCTGAGAAGTAATATGATTAAAAGCTTTTAATAATTCAATATACAAAGAATATATAAATATTTGTTCTGATCTAATATCATAAGGAAGCTGATGAGAAGTGGTAAAAAGATTTGTGGATGGGGTGAAGATAGTATTGTTTTTTGGTCAATTTTAGCTAGATTGTTCCAATTGACCGGAGGATTAGCTATTATCGTATTTCCTCATGTTAGTAACTTAGCCCAAATTACACCTGATACAACTTTAGGCGCAGAAAGTTCAGTGATTACCCCCAATATAAATATAAAAGGTGCTACGGCAGACCAAATTGATGGTGGAGCAATCAGAAATAGTAATCTTTTTCACAGTTTCCGCGAATTTAATATTAAAGATGGACAGCGAGTATATTTCTCAAATCCTACGGGAATAAATAATATTTTGGGTCGAGTTACAGGTAATAATCTCTCGAATATTTTGGGGACATTGGGTGTTAATGGAAACGCGAATTTATTTTTGATTAATCCTAATGGGATAGTTTTTGGTCAAAATGCCAGTTTGGATCTGGGTGGTTCGTTTATAGGGAGTACGGCGAATGCGATTAAGTTTAGTGATAGTACAGAGTTTAGTGCGATCGCGTCCCAAGATAAACCCTTACTAACAGTAACTGCTCCCCTTGGTTTGCAATTTGGGGATAATCTCGGAAGTATTCAGGTACAGGGAAATGGTCAAGGTCAAAGATTCACGTCTGAACTCGTTGAACCTATTGATGCTTTGCGCGTGCAGCCTAATCAAACCTTAGCTTTAGTCGGTGGTAATTTAGCCCTAGAAGGTGGAACCATCAAGACAGCAGGGGGAAGGATTGAATTAGGTAGTGTTGCCGGAAGTGGTGTAGTTAGTTTAACCCCGATAGATACTGGTTTTGCTCTCGGATATGCAGACGTACCAACTTTTGGGGACATTCGATTTTCTGGTGGAGCAGTAATAGATGCAAGTGGTGCTGGTGGTGGTGATATCCAGGTTCAAGGTCGGCGAGTGACACTACAGGATGGTTCGCAAATTGAAGCTAGCACCCTGGGAGCGGAATCGGGAGGAACATTGAATGTCAAGGCTTCGGAGTTAATAGAACTGATAGGAACAACACGTGATGGAGAGTCTTTTAGCGGTTTAGGTGCTTTAGTTTATCCCGGAACGGCAGGCGCAGGGGGCAATATAACAGTAGCAACCGAACAATTGATCGTCCGAGATGGCGCACAGATAGGCTCTGGGACATTTGGTAAGGGGGGTGCGGGGAACTTGTCAGTTTCGGCTCGCGAATCTGTGCAAGTGTTTGGAACCTCAGCAGATGGTCAGTTTCTCAGTATTTTATCTACTTCAGTCAATGAAGGGGCGACAGGTAATGGGGGTAATTTAACCGTGGAAACAAGGCGGTTAATCGTCCGAGATGGCGCACAAATACAAGCTACGACTTTCGGTGAAGGAAATGCGGGGAACTTGTCAGTTTCGGCTCGCGAATTGGTGGAAGTGTTTGGAACCTCAGCAGATGGTCAGTTTCTCAGTATTTTATCTACTTCAACTAATGAAGGGGCGACAGGAAATGGGGGTAATTTAACTGTGGAAACAAGGCGGTTAATCGTCCGAGATGGCGCACAGATAGGCTCTGGGACATTTAGCAAGGGGGATGCGGGGAACTTATCAGTTTCGGCTACCGAGTCGATAGAACTAATTGGAACAACACCAGATTATCAGGTTGTCAGTGGTTTATTTACTTCAGTCGATTCAGGGGTAGGAGATGGGGGTAATTTAATTGTGGAAACAGGGCGGTTAATCGTCCGAGATGGCGCACAGATACAAGCTACGACTTTCGGTGAAGGAAATGCGGGTAACTTGACAGTCTTGGCTCGCGAGTCGGTAGAGCTGATTGGAACCTCATCAGAAGCTCAATCGCAAAGTGGTTTATTTAGTTCAGTCGATTCAGGGGTAGGATATGGGGGTAATTTAACTGTGGAAACGGGGCGGTTAATCGTCCGGGATGGCGCACAGATATTCGCTGGGACATTGGGTGCAGGGGATGCGGGTAGCTTGATAGTCTCGGCTCGCGAGTCCGTGGAAGTGATTGGGGACTCAAGTGGTTTATTTACTTCTTCCGGAGAAGGTGCGACAGGTGATGGAGGCAATTTAACTGTGGAAACAGGACGGTTAATCGTTCGAGATGGCTCACAGATAGGCTCTGGGACGTTGGGTGAGGGAGACGCGGGTACCTTAAGGGTCTCAGCTCGCGAGTCAGTAGAACTAATTGGAGACACAAGCGGTTTATTCACCTCAGTCAATCCAGGTGCGATAGGTGATGGAAGCAATTTAACTGTGGAAACGGATCGGTTAATCATCCGAGATAACGGAGAAATATTTGCTGGAACCTTCGACAAGGGTGATGCAGGTAGCTTGATAGTCTCCGCTCGCTCCGTTGATTTGGACAACCAAGCAGGCATAACCACCCTAGCCAGAAAGGGAAATGGTGGCAATATTACAATGCAACTTCAGGATTTCTTGCTGCTGCGTCGTAACAGTCAAATCTCCTCCACAGCCGGAACCGCACAACAAGATGGTAATGGTGGCAATATTACCATAAATGTACCCAAAGGCTTTATTGTTGCGCCCCCAAATGAAAACAGTGACATCACCGCAAATGCTTTTCAAGGTAGCGGGGGCAAAGTTAATATCAACGCTGCTGGTATATTTGGACTAAAACCTCTGAGTCGTCAAGAAGTGGAGCGCTTATTACAAACAACTGATCCAACAAAATTAAAACCCAATGAGTTACCAACCAGTGACATCACTGCGATTTCCCAAACTAACCCTTCCTTAAATGGTGAGGTAAATCTCAACACACCTGATACTGACCCCAGTCGAGGAATAGAAGAATTACCAATAGATATTGTCGATGTTTCTGGATTAATTAACCAAAATCTTTGCGTTGCATCCCAAGCAAGCGAATTTATTATTACTGGTAAAGGTGGTTTACCTGCTTCTCCATATCAAATTTTTAATGCAGATACTACTTGGGAAGATTGGTTGATATCATCACAACCCCCAACAAAAACCATACCAACAACTAATAATTCATCACCGCAAAAGGGGAAAGCATCTCCAACAATTATTGAAGCCCAAGGTTGGGTAAAAGATGTCAATGGTGATGTGATCTTTACAGCAAAACCAGCTATAGTGACACCTCAAGGTACTTGGTTGCATCCCCAAGATTGTCGGATGTTGAGAGGTGATTCATGAAACGGTTGTTGCGGTTAATTCTACTTACCATTCTCGGATTAATATTTAGCTTGGGGATAGCAGTAGTATTTCCTGTCATTGCCCAAAATCCCCCGAACAAAATTCAGCAAAGTCAACCGCAACCAGTTTTAACGTTAGTACAATCTGGTAAAAAATATTATGATGCGGGTCAATTCTCCACAGCAGCACAATTTTTGCAACAAGCAGCACAAATTTATCAAGCTTCGGGAGATATCGCTCGTCAAGCTCAAACATTAAGTTTAATGTCCTTGGTGGAGCAAAAATTAGGACATTGGCAAGAAGCCAAGACAGCAATTGACACTAGTTTAAATTTATTGGAGAAATTACCATCCGATAAAGAGTTAAACCGCATTCATGCCCAAGTCTGGAATAGTTTCGGACATTGGCAATTAGCACAGGGACAAACAGAAGCTGCTGTTTTAAGTTGGGAAAAAGCTGATAAATTCTATATTCAATCTGGCGATCGCGTTACTATTATTGGTAGCCAGATGAATCAAGCTGTAGCACTACAAGCTTTAGGACTTTACCGTCGTGCAGAGAAACTGTTAACGCAAGTCGAACAACAACTTTACCAACAACCTGACTCCCCTCTCAAAGTCACTGGTTTACTCAATCTTGGTAATATTCGCCGTTTTGACGGGGATTTAGAAAAATCTGAGGAAATTTTAACTCAGAGTTTGACCATTGCCCAAAAATTGCGTTTACCGGAAGCAGAAAGTACAGTTTTGCTCAATTTAGGGAATACAGAATTAGCAATTGCACAACGAGCAGAAGAATTAAAAGATGCCCAACGCTCTGAGCAATATAGCCAAAAAGCATTAGATTTTTATCAAAAAGCCATTGAGATAGCAACTTTACCTACGACAAAAATTCAGGCACAACTTAATTATTTAGCGGCAATAATTGAAACTAAGCAATTTACATTAACTACACCTCTAATTGAAGAAATCACAACTTCAATTAATCAATTACCAGCAAGTAGAGTATCTATTTATGCTCGGATCAATTTTGCTAAAAGCTTGTTGAAAATGTCGGGAACAAGTAAACAAATTATTCAGATACTAGAAACGGCAATTGAGCAAGCTAAAAGTTTAGCAGACCCGCGAGCGAAATCATACACCCTCGGTACTCTTGGTGCTGTGTACGAGCAAGCAGGAGATATTTATAATGCTAAAAAAAATACTCAGTCTGCTTTAGTTATTGCCCAAGCAATTAATGCACCAGATATAAGCTATCAATGGCAATGGCAGATGGGGAGATTGTTGCAAGCAGAAAATTCAACTCAAAAAGCAATTACATATTACACCGGGGCTTTTAAAAATATCAGTGATTTACGCAGTGATTTAGTTGCATTGAATCCAGAAGTGCAGTTTTCCTTTCGAGAAAGTGTCGAACCTGTGTATCGGCAATTAGTTGATTTACTGTTGCGATCGCCTACAGTGGACACTCATGTGCGATCGGCATTACCAAATCGAGATTATCTTATTCAAGCTCGTAAGGTCATGGAAGCGTTGCAATTAGCTGAATTAGATAACTTTTTCGGTGATGCTTGCGCTAAGCCTCAACAGGTAAATATTGACCAGTTAGATTCTCATGCAGCCGTTATTTACCCAATTATTTTACCAAATCGTTTGGAAGTAATTGTTAAATTACCGGGTTCGGATAATTTACGGCATTATGCCAATATGAATATTTCGGAAAGCCAAATTGATGCAGCAGTCACGCAACTGCAAAAGTCCCTCAAACGACGCAGTACGAGTTTACAGCAGCTAAAAACTGAATCGAAACAATTTTATGATTGGTTAATTAAACCTTTTGCATCGGAACTAGAAACCACAAAAACGCGATCGCAAAGCCAGATTAAAACTTTAATATTTGTCCTTGATGGTTCGTTGCGGAATCTTCCAATGGCAGTTTTGCATGATGGACAAAGATACTTAGTCGAAAGATATGCTGTGAGTGTAACCCCCACATTACAGCTACTTGAACCCAAACCCTTACAGAGAGAAGCAGTCAGCGTTTTGATTGCTGGTGCAACTGATGCTCCCAGCTTTAAAAAAGAAAGATTAAGCGCGATTGATAATGTCGCAGTTGAACTAGAAGGAATTAAAGCGAATACTCAACAGAATCAGACGCTGGAAAACCAAGAATTTATTAAGAAAAATCTTCAAGCCAAGATTAATAAAACACCTTTTAATATCGTTCATTTAGCAACTCATGGTAAATTTAGTTCTAATCCCGAACAAACCTATATTCTTGACTGGAACGAACGCATTAATGTCAAAGATTTAGATAAATTACTGCATTTAAATTATCAAAGAACTACTAAACCAATTGAATTATTAATCCTGAGTGCTTGTGAAACTGCAACTGGTGATAAAAGAGCGGCTTTGGGATTAGCAGGAGTAGCGATTCGAGCCGGTGCCAGGACTACTCTCGCTAGTTTGTGGCAAATTAATGATGCTTCTACAGCCGAATTTATGGTGAAGTTTTACCAAGAACTTAATCGTAAACAAATTACAAAAGCGGAAGCTTTAAGAAATACTCAAATTGCCTTTTTAAAAGAATCTACACATAGAGATTACAATCGTCCCTATCATTGGGGTGCATTTATTTTAGTAGGCAATTGGCTTTAATGATTTGTTGACTTCAAATTTATGCTTCCAACAATTGGTTCTTGAGAAATGTTTTATAAATCCAGATTATTTTTGTGAAAAAATCAATCCAAGTTTTTTTGAAAATAAAGTTATTAGGTTCAGTTAAACGTAATTTAGCTAAGTCAGTTATTGCCTCATACCAAATATTGTATTTTGCATAAACCAAAATCTTCTCAAATGGAGTTTTTGCTATTTTTAAATCCTTAGCAAGTTCCACTGAGAGAATTCACTATCATTAGTCACATATAAGTTAACAATTAAATAGTTGTACAAAGGCTGTTATAGTACGAAAAAAGAGAAAAAAAGTATTGATAGTGAAGAAAAATGAAGTATAGATTTTACAAAAAACGATATTTAGATTAGAAAAAAGGATTCTGTTGGAACAAAATGAAGCTGATTTGTAGTATAGTCAACATATAAGTTATGACTGTGCTAAATAATTGTTACGAATTGTTAGTTATAAAGATCACTGGTTGAAACTATTTATAATTTTAGAAAGAAGATTATTAATTAGCATCTTCTGCAACTGACAATGATTGATATTGGACTTACTCATATCGCGCTTCCTGTTTCAAATGTAGAGCGGAGTATCGAATTCTATTCGACCTACGCAGGAATGCAGGTTGTTCATCGGCGCATTGATGCAGAAACAGGTGTTGCCGTAGTTTGGCTCACTGACAATACTCGACCTTTTGTAATTGTTTTAATTCAGACAGATTCCGTACATCCTGTGTTGTCTCCGTTAGCACATCTAGGAATTGGTTGTAAAAGTCGCGAAGAGATGGATGCACTTTGTGAGCAGGCTAGTCAGTCAGGTGTACTGATTGAAGAACCAAAAAACTCTGGATATCCAATCGGTTATTGGGCATTTTTACACGATCCAGATGGTCACACTCTCGAACTATCTTACGGACAGGAAATTGGTTTGACGGTGGCAAAAACTATCTAATTAGTCGCGATTGCGTAATATGTTAGGGACTTCCAAAGAATAAATTATTTCACATCTTAAGCTTACGACCAAATAATGCGATCGCGTCCCCATGAAGGTATGGATAAACGGTTGTTATTAGTGACTATTACAGACAAAGATGTGCAGTCTCAACCGATTACAGAACGTAAAGCTGCTTCTTTATGCGAGCGTGCTTTTGAGCAATTACTGACAAAATTAGAACAAGCAAAACCACGAGCCATCGGTTTGGATATTTATCGGGAATCTTCTTTAGGAGCAGAATACAAAAACTTAGCTGAAAAAATCAAAAATTTTTAATATCGTTCATTTAGCAACTCACGGTAAATTTAGTTCTAGTCCCGAACAAACCTATATTCTGGACTGGAAAGAACGTATTAATGTTAAAGATTTAGACCAATTACTGCATTTGAATTATCAAAGAACTACTAAACCAATTGAATTATTAATCCTGAGTGCTTGTGAAACAGCAACTGGTGATAAAAGAGCGACTTTGGGATTAGCATGAGTAGCCATTCGAGCGGGTGCTAGGACTACTCTCGCTAGTTTGTGGCAAATTAATGATGCTTCTATAGCCGAATTTATGGTGAAGTTTTACCAAGAACTTAATCGTAAACAAATTACAAAAGCGGAAGCTTTAAGAAATACTCAAATTGCCTTTTTAAAAGAATCTACACATAGAGATTACAATCGTCTCTATCATTGGGGTACATTTATTTTAGTATGTAATTGGCTTTAATGATTTGTTGGCTTCAAATTTATGCTTCCAACAATTGGTTCTTGAGAAATGTTTTCTAAATCCAGATTACCATTATTAAACAAGTCAACCCAAGCTTTCTTCAAAGTCGCATTATTTGGCTCACTTAAACGTAATTTAGCTAGGTCAGTTATTGCCTCATACCAAATATTGTATTTTGCATAAACAAAAATCTTCTGTAATGGAGTTTTTGCTATTTTTAAATCTCTAGCAAATTCTACCGATATTAACTTCCTTCGTACAACACCTGTAACAGAAGCAGGAGTTGGTGAATTATTAACATCACTATTCCCAGAACAATTAATATCAAAATACCATCGATATTCTTTACCAACTTTTAAAGCTGGAATGGTTGATGGTAAACTAATACCAACAATCCCAGATTTATTAGGTAACTTTAAATTAGTACGATAAACCTCAATATCCCCATCTTGTAAAGAGAATTCTCCGCTAGTTGCGTCTTGATCGGTATAAGGCAAATAAACCCAAATAGTTGGATAATCCCTAACAGTAAAATAAGATTGATTACCACCAACCATGCGAGTTAGAGGAGGTTTATCCTGCTGAGGAATACAATCACCTCTGCTTCCCGTTCCCTCCTTTCCTGGAGGTGTTCCCCTGCTTGGGGGATCTTTTTCGACTGAAATTAAATTAGTTTCTGCTAGAGATATTGGGTTTTTGGTAACTTCCGTTTGTGCTGATGCAAATAAAATTATTGAATAGCTAGTCCAGCTAACTAATACCCACAGGAAGAAAAATAAACTTTTTGTACGATTTAACAACATTGGCTACATTTTTTATTTATTGTCACATGAACTTTGTAACGGGGAGAATCCCGGAGACAAGATTCACGCCAATATAACTACAAAGTCTAACTGTATTCTTTCAGAAAGCTGGCTGTCAGCTATGGCAAAAAAAGCGATACATAAAAGTGAGCTTGTCTTAACTCGCGTTCAGCCGCACGGAATGAGCCTGTAGGTTAATCATGATTTTCGCTTGGCTACAATTGATAATCCACACACTACAATGTAGTTTAGCAAGTTTTTCAAGCTATGGCTGAACAAGAAAAAATGATTAATAACTCTATAGAAATTAGAAGAAAAAGGTATTTTCAGATCAGTTCGCAAATCGCTCAGCTAGATAATGCACAATTGCTTTCTCTGTTTACCAATAAATGCTAATAGTCATTAGAGAAGTCTAATGTTTAGACGTTCTGAAATATACAACTACAAGCGATCGCAAGGACTCAAATTATGAAAATTGGCATTATTGGCGGCGGTAATATGGCGAATGGCTTAGGCAAGTTCTGGGCAAAGAATGGACATCAGTTAATGTTCAGTTTTTCTCGAAATGAACAAAAGTTAAAAGATTTAGCCGCATCGGTAAGCGACACTGCCCAAGTGGGAACACCTGCGGAAGCTGTACAATTTGCTGATGTGGTTTTACTCGCTGTACCTTGGGTAGCTGTTCCGGAAGCATTGCAAGCAGCAGGTTCGCTCAATGGTAAAATCCTCTTTAGTTGCGTCAATGCCCTCAAACCCGATATGAGTGGGATGGCAGTCGGAACCACGACTTCGGCAGCCGAAGAAATTGCCAAACTAGCACCAGGAGCGCGAGTAGTGGAAGGCTTACCTTTGTTTGCCGAAGTCTTACAATCTGGCGATACAAGCTTCAATGGAACCGAAGCCACGGTGTTTTATTGCGGTGATGATGCAGAGGCAAAAACTGTTGTTGCTGGATTACTCAAGGAAACAGCAGTAGAAGCAATCGACGTAGGCGGACTGAGTACGGCTAGATATATTGAACCCGCGATGATGGTGTTGATTCAGCTTGCTTATGTACAACAAATGGGACAGGTCGCCTTTAGTTTGTTGCGTCGCTAAGACACATAAAAGTCTTTCCAACAGGATTTTGCTGATAGATAAAAGGCGATCGCTTTCTATTTGCTGTTAAGTCTTATTTAGAGCAGAACACAAACTGTTGGAACATTTAATATTTACGCTGTTAGCCATCAATTACAAACTTTGATGTTGAGCCGCGTTAGTGTGATACAGCGATTTCAACTGCCTTCATCTCACAGTCCTTTCTTTTTCATGCCCGATCGCTTAGTTGCTTGTCTCACGCAAATATGATGCTAGTCTCGAACATATTGGGAAACTCATTCTCAAAACTTTAGGTGTCACCTGAGCAGTAACTGCGAGGCGGTTCTGCTCCTGCTTGAAAGATTTTATCTAGAACGATCGCTGGTTTGGCTCAGGGATGAAACTAGAGCAGTCAGCAGCATCATCATACCTGCTGATACAAATAAACCTGTCAAGTTTATTTCCAGCAACACTCCTGAAATTGCCTGAGAAAATGGATCAAGCGCGATCGCAGCAAACATAACTAAACTCATCATTCTTCCTTGCATATAAGTTGCAGTCTGCTGTTGTAACCAGGTGAGTCCTAGCACCCCCACAATGCCACCACCCACACCCATTAGAGCAATGACTACTGCTGCCATCCAAGCCTGTTGCATGAATCCCAGTAAAATTAATCCTACACCAAGACTACAGGCAAGCAGAACTAAAGGTGTTTTGAGATTTTTAATAGCACTCAAGCGGCTGGCAATCAAAACTCCCAGTAATGCTCCAATGCCGTAGGCAGATTGCAAGTAACCAAACATAGTGGCACTGCCGCCAAAACGTACCGTCACCAGTTCAGCAACGCCAATGACGATTGGACCTAAAATTGCGAAGTTGATCGTGGCAATCAGCAGCAAGCTGATCCGAATCGCAGGCTGTTTCCACGCATAGCGAAGACCTGCCATAATTTCTCCAGCTAATGCACCTGTGCTGAGTTGATCGCCCGTCCATGATCGCCGTCGAATTCGTACCCAGTAAATAAAGCCACTCCCGACCGTAAGCAGTACCATGTTGATTGTAAAAGCGATCGGTAAACCCAGCGCACCAATGATGATTCCAGCCGCCGCCGGTCCAATGACGTTGGTAATTTGTTCGCTTCCTTGCATCCAAGCATTTGCCTGTCTTAAACGAGGTTTGCTTATTACCTGGGGAACCAAAGCAAGAATCGCGGGATACAAAAAAGCTTCTGATAAGCCAAACAGGGCAGCAATAAGAACCGCAGTACCCAGTTGAAAGACATCGAAAAATAGCAGCACCGCAACCAGTCCGATCAAAACGGTATTGACCGATGCGGCAATAGCAGCAACAGAGTTCGTTGGCAAGCGATCGCCGATCGCCCCTCCGATTAGCATGAAAATTCCGCGTGGAATTGCGGCTGCCATCAATACGGTGCCAATCGCCAAACCTGAACCCGTTTTTTCCAGTATCAGCCAGGTTAATGCTACAAACCAGAACTGAGACGCACAGAGAATAAAAGTCTGTCCTAACCAAAGCAAACGAAAGTTGGGCAGTTGCAATACAGAGCGCAACATAATTTACCTCACTACAACTCGGCACTGAAAATCTGAAAACTAAACTTTAGCTGTAGTTAGACAAGTCAAAAGGTTAGGTTTGAGAGAAGATTTGGGTGCTAATCTAGCGCATCCCTACGAACACACACTCCCACGTCCTAACTAGTAAGGCTATGTGTATAAAAATTCTGAGCAGGCTGAATGTTCAACTCTGTTTGCCATTGTGTTACGGGTTTATCCCACGCCTCTTCCCACTTTTGGGCGAATAAAGCCTGAGATGTTTCGCCCATCTGCCAACCCTGGGCGATCGCGTTTAGCAAGGATGGCAATTGTTTTGGATCGAACAAAGTGCTAGCCATCAAACTATTGGCAATCAACATTGTCGCCAATGGGTAAGGAAACTGAGGGAGATGAAATGCCTGCAAGCCAATTTCACCGATCGCGGAAGTATCAAATCCAGTGATGATATGCCAGATATCGTGAGTTTGGCTTAGTCGTAGTTCCACATAGTGAGCATCCGACTTGGCAGTCATCCCGGCGTGTAAATTCGGGTCAAATCCTGATTTTTTCATAGCTGTGGCATAGATATAGCCTAGGGAATTTTCAGGATAGGTAAGTAATTGATCGAGGTCATGGGCAGGGGGAATATAGCGATCGCAAATCAGTTCAACACAAGCAGGATCGCGGTTTAGATGTTGAGCCGCCAAATCAAAAGCAGGGGTTTCCAACAAAGCGTATGACATCTCACCGACTGATTGCAGGCTCTCGTCACCCGCCAGCATGGCAAAGAAAGACTTAAAAATCAGCATTATTTGAACGACTTTCATGATCAAAACCTCTAGAGAATCAAGAAGAAATCAACTGACTGAGCGCCATCCATCAATCTTGGAAATCATCTATTTACCACAGCAATTCATTGAGCAAAGCGTAAACATCCGCGAAGTTAATTTTGCTCATCGCGCTCATATAGCGGTTTTTTGCATTGGTGCGATCGACACCCGAAGTTGTCAGCAGGTTGAGCAGTGCGATCGCCAGAGTAATCCAGGGGTAGAATTTGTAGCGCAGAAAGCGAAACCCAACAAAGTAGCACTTGATAAAACACGAGCAACTCATAATTGCATCCCAACAATTTTAGTAAAACACTTTGATGGTAAATTCTTGATTTAATACTCGCGAGTTAAAAATCAAGCGTCTGAAAATTTGATGAATCTAGGTTTTTTTCAGCACAACTTGAATGCCATGTTTTGGGCGTAATGTAATGGAAGGCTGAAGCTCTATCGTCTGGTCGGGAATCAGCACTAACTCAAAGGTTTGAGCAATTGTTGCTAAAATTAACACAGCTTCCATCTGGGCAAAACTTTTGCCAATACAGATGCGTGGACCATCGCCAAAGGGAAAATAAACGCCCCGTGGCAATCGCTTCTCTAGATCATCCGTCCACCGTTCTGGGTTAAACGCCTCTGGCTCGGTAAAGTAACGCGGATTACGGTGCATCACCCACTGACTGGCAATCAACGTGGTGCTTTTTGGAATCGAGTAGCCGCCAATTTCGCAATCTTGCGTTGCCTCCCGACTAATATCCGTCACGGGTGGATAAAGCCGCATGGCTTCTTTGACCACTCTATGTGTGTAAGACAACTGAGGTAAATCAGCGATCGTTGGGGTGCGCCCATTCAGCACTGTTTTTAATTCCTCAGTCAGTTTCTCGCCTACTTGGGGATGGTTCGCTAACAGCATCCATACCCAGGACAAAGTGTTTGCTGTGGTTTCATGCCCCGCCAACATTAACGTAGCTACTTCATCGCGCAATTGTTGATCGCTCATGCGGCTACCATCGTCAGTATCTTGTACCTGCATCAACATTCCCAGTAAATCATCACCTTCCGATCCACTAACCCGACGATGAGCGATCATGGCATACACGGTTTCATCTAGCAGCGCGATCGCCTCTCGGTAGCGGCGATTGTCATCACCATTAGATACATCGCCCAACCCAAGCACTTGAAGCGATCTCGCCACAGCCTTCATTCCACAATTGATCCAGGCTTGAATATTGTTGGAATTGGTACTAGCTTCAGAGTCTTCATATATTTCCCTTGATGTATACCAATGCATTGCTTCATCTAAGGCATGAGATACATGACTTGCTTCCCTGTCTGTTACGTCTTGGTCAAAGATCGTCTTCATCACAATGTTGAGCGTTAGCCGCATCATCTCATCATGCACATCGACAACCTTGCCTTCGTACCAAGTTTGTAACATCTGTTGTGTATAGTCCACCATCACGGCACCATAAGAATTGATGCGTTGCTGATGAAAAATAGGTTGAGTCAGCCGTCGCTGCCGTTGCCAGAAATCTCCTTCACTCGTGAGCAAACCATTGCCAAGTAACCCTCGCAGAATACGTAAGTCTTTCGCCTTAATAAACAACGATCTATCTTTAAGAACTTCGGTGATATGGTCGGGGTTGGTAAGCAGACAAAATAACTCTCCTTCAAACCGTAATGGAACAATCTCCCCAAATTCACGGACACAGCGAGTCATAAACCCTAACGGGTCTCGATTATATTCCGTGAGGGCTTGATTCGCTTTAGGGCTAGGTAAGGTCGCTAGATTTTGACTCATTGCCATTTCCTCTATGATAGACTGGGTTGAGATATGAGTAAAGCTCACTTATTTAAAATACGAGTATCAATCATGTTTTGTCAACCCAAATGTGAGTATCACTCATTTATTTTCAGAGGTACAACCCCAATACATGGCTACGAATTCATCAAAACCGTCTGGAATGCGCCGTCAACCCCGCCAAGCTCGGAGCCAAGAGCGGGTCAAGCAAATTTTGGATGTGGCGGAACAGATGTTTATTTCTGAGGGCTACGATGCCACGACGACCAATGCGATCGCTGCTCGTGCCAAAGTGCCGATTGGGTCGCTCTACCAGTTTTTTCCTGATAAGGCGGCAATTGTACAAGCGTTAACAATGCGCTACATGGAGCTACTCCACCAGCGCTTTGCCTCTCTGCACACTTCTGAAACCGCCGTTCTTCCTTTATCAAGCTATGTTGATCGGGTGATTGACGCTACCGATCAATTCTTTACCGATCATCCTGGCTATTACGCTATCTTCATGCAAGTTCAAAACAAAATCCCGGAACTGGAGGCGATTGAAACTGCCGCCGATGCCCAATTAATCCATGAGTTAGCAACATTTCTATCATTACGCACTTCAAATTTAGAGCAGGCTAATTATGAAGCGATCGCGTTTGTGTTAGTGAAGGCGATCGGGACATTGCTGTGGTTGGCTCTTAGTCAGGAGCAACCCTTTCGCCAGCAGCTTGCGATCGAGACAAAACGTTTGACGTTGAGCTATCTACAAAGCTATTTTCCTTCGGGTGAAATGCCACCTAACACTTCACGGCAGCGGACGGAAGAAAGCTCTTAGTAGTCCGCTAAACTAACGAAGGCAGGGTTAAGTGGAAGGGTAAAAGGGTAAAAGCGTTCAAATTTATTCAATTACCAAGGCAGCGCCACTGCACCCCCAAACTTCCGCATTTCGGCAAAAAACTGACCTTGTACGCCACCCTCTGGGAGTGTTGCTAGATATACAGCCGTTTCCGCGCCTTCATCCGCTGTGAACGGCGCATTAGAGCCACCCATGTCGGTTTGCATCCAGCCAGGAGAATAGGCATTCACCAAAATATTGCTGCCCTGGAGTTCCTTCGCCCAGAGTGCCGTTAGACCATTCAGCCCAACTTTGGAAAGGCGATAGGACGGAGCCAAAGGATAGTAATCGCTGCCCATAGAGGAGATGGAAGCCATTTCAGTAGACACATTGACAATTCGTCCGTAGTTTTGTGCTTTCATCAATGGCATAAGCGCTTGGGTGATGCGAGCAACGGCTAAAACATTCGTTGTCAGGGTTGCCAGCATCGTTTCCATTTGAACCGTGAGCAGGCTGGATTCTTCTGGCTGCATGGTGGGGTTAACGCCCGCATTATTGACCAAAATATCGACTTTACCGTAAGTTTGCTGCAACCAGGTCGTGAACTGTTGCACGCTGATATCGCTTGTGACATCTAGCGCATGAAAATCGACTTGAATATTTTCGCTGGATAGACGCTTTTGAGCGGCTAAACCATCTTGTTCCTGACGACTCGTCAACACAACCCGAATATCCTCTTGCTGAGCTAGCTGACGAGCGATACTCCCGGAGGGAGTGGCTGTCGCCAACGCGTAGCCTAATCCTTTGTAACTACCCGTGATTACGGCGACTTTCTGTGTCATGTTCGTCAAATTCCTTTGAATAAATTAGGTACATCATTAAATGTAATAACCCCTAAACTATTAAACAAGATGATATTTTAGATAAATAGTATCAATGAAATCAATAAATTTAGCGGCGATTGATTTGAACCTGTTGGTTGCTTTTGAAGCCCTCCTCGAACAGCACAGTGTTACAAAAGCTGCCGAACAGCTTCAGATCGGTCAGCCTGCGATGAGTGCAGCGCTCAGTCGTCTGCGTGTTTTGTTTGAAGACAAATTGTTTGTGCGGTTAGGGCAGCAGATGCAACCAACGCTCAAAGCCCAATCAATTGCCCCAGGCATCTTGGCAGCATTGCAACATATCCGCCAAACTGTCACTGCCAGTCACTCCTTTGTGCCAAGTTCTAGCGATCGCACTTTTGCCATTGGTAGTTCAGATTACACCAGCTTTGTCTTGATGCCATCGCTGCTTAAGTATAGTCATCAAGCGTCCCCATTCATCAACTTTCGGATGATTGGATTTGAAAAAGACAGTGTGGGAGATTTGCTAGAGCAAGGGGCGATCGATGTGGCTTTGGGTGTTTTCCCTGTGCCGCCCCGACAAACCCAATGGGAACCCATCTTTGAAGAGCGATTTGTAGGAATTGCCCGTCAAGGACATCCGGCACTCAAGCAGGGAACCATGTGTTTGGAAACTTTTACCCAGCTTTCCCATGCCCTTGCAACCCTACGTCGAGATACCACAGGCGCAATCGATAAGGCGTTGAATGAACAAAACCAGAAGCGTCGGATTGCATTCACAACCCCGCATATGATGGTTCTACCGTTTGCGATCGCATCTAGTGATTTAGTCGCAGCAGTTCCCCGTCGCATCGCCCTCCGGTTGGCAAAGGTCTGTAATCTAACAATGTTTGAACTGCCAGTCAAAACGAACCGATGGACGGTTTCGATGCTGTGGAGTACGCTGAGCGATCAAGATGAAGCCAATTGTTGGTTACGCAGTGCAATCAAGATGATTTCTCAAAACGTTGAGACAACCTAAGCCGAAAAGAGTCGAACGGTAGCATTTTCTACGGCAGTGACAAATCGGCTTGCTATTGTGTTTACAACTCAAAGTACAATTATTAACTAGTATTCCACCACATTAATTTTGCGGGGTAAGATATTGGTAGTGGGAGCGTCCCGCTCCCTCCTATTAACTAGCGAGCGGGACGCTCGCACTACGTTAACCCCTCATAACTTATGTGGTCAAGTACTAGTAGTCCATTTCATTTGTTTTGATGGCTTTTTATTCTATACTACTTATAGCAGCAATGTGAACTTTTAAGTTCACGAGCAGATTGCGATCGCCAGTCAGATGGGTGTACTTACTATGAAGCATAAAATTGATCTTAGTGCAGAACAAAAGCAACAACTACTTGATATTGTAAAAAAAGGTTCAAGTAGTGCTAGAGAAATTCGTAGAGCGCATACCCTATTAATGGCAAGTGATGGTAAAACAGATAAAGCGATATCTGAAACTTTACATATATCAATCCCAACTGTTGAAAGAACTCGTAAAAAATTCTGTTTAGAAAATTTAGAAACAACGCTTAGAGAACGTCCACGTAGTGGTAAGCCAGCGAAGCTAACAAGTTCAGCAGAGGCATATTTAATCGCAACAACTTGTAGCAATCCACCAAGTGGTTATGCTCGTTGGACTTTAAAAATGTTAGCAGATAAACTAGTGAATTTAGAAGTCGTTGATGCTGTGAGTGAAAGTACAGTTTTTCGCACGTTAAAAAAAACGAATTAAAGCCTTGGTTAAAGCAACAATGGTGTATTCCTAAAGTGAGTTCGGAGTTTGTCTCTAAAATGGAAGATGTACGCTTATCTATACGCTCAACCATTAGACCCAATACGTCCATTAGTATGTTTCGATGAAAAACTATGCCCATTAATAGAGGATGTTTATGACTCTATCCCACCTGCCCCTAAAATCGAAAATAAACCAGGTAAAAAAGAAAAAATTGACTATGAATACGAGCGTAATGGAACTTGTAATTTGTTCGCATTTTTTGCTCCATATTTAGGATGGAGACACATCAAAGTTACTAGTAGAAGAACCAAAATCGACTTTGCGTACTGCATGAAAGAACTAGTTGATATTCATTTCACTGATGCCGAAGTAATTCGATTAGTCATGGATAATTTGAACACTCATACAATCGCTTCTTTATATGAAGTATTTACCCCCTTATATGCCAGAAGAATCGCCAAGAAATTAGAGATTCACCATACACCCAAACATGGCAGTTGGTGAGCCAGTGCGTTGGGCGGGTTCCCCGACTTGAAGCAACTGGCGAACCCGAAGGGTTAAATATGGTTGAATCTGAGCTATCTGTACTTGCGCGGCAATGCTTAAATCGACGAATTCCGAATGTCGAAACCTTAGAAAAAGAAGTTTCCATTTGGGAGGGCGATCGCAATAATAATAAAGTTTGTGTAGATTGGCGTTTTCGTACAGAAGATGCTAGGAATAAGCTATCTAAGATTTATCCAACCCATCAGAACTAATGAAAAGGACTACTAGTAGTCTGTCACATTAACTTTGATGGGTAATAAATTCGTAGTGCGACCATCTTGGTCGCTCGTTACAACCAGCGAGCGGGCTAAAAGCAACGAGCGAGCGAGACGCTCGCACTACGTTAACCCCTCATAACTTATGTGGTCAAGTACTAGTAGTCTGTCACACCAACTTTGACGGGTGAAATATCTGGATATAGTCGCCCCATTTTATTGCGTGCATCAGTAGTTGTAAAGCGCCAATTAATACCTATACACTGACTATTCCGTTCTTCCTCCCAAGCTGCTATTTCGTGAGATAATGTTTCAACATCAGGGATTCGTCGCTCCAAACATTGACGAGATAAAACTGAAAGTTCAATTTCAACTTGGTTGAGCCATGAACCATGCTTTGGTGTGTAGTGAAACTCCAATTTTTGGACAATTCGACGTGCTTCAGATGGCTCAAATACTTCATATAATGCTGCCCGACTATGAATATTCAAGTTGTCAACTACCAAACGAATAACGTGACTCATGGGGCAAGTGAACATCTACTAAGTCCTTGATCTGGAGAGCAAAGTCTCTTTTAGTGCGTCGTTGTGTAACTTCAATATGACGCCAACCAGCAGAAGGCTGAATCATTGCAAATAAATTTACACAACCATTACGTGTATATTCGCAGTCATATCGTAATGGTTGTCCTGGTTCGGGTGGTAATGGTTCTCTAACATCCTCTAACAATGCGTATGGACGTTCGTCAAAACAGACTACAGGGCGTTTTGGGTCATATGGTTCATTGTATAGATCAAGCAGGTCTTCCATCCGTAAAACATACTCGGCATCAACAGTAGGTATACACCACTGTTCTTTCAACCAAGGTTTTACAGAATGTTTGTTCAAGGTTCGCCGTACTGTTTCATGACTGATTGAATCTATAATTCCCAGGTGAACTATTTTCCCTGCTAACAATCTCAAACTCCAACGTGCATTCCCGTTGAATGGATTTGAACATGCAGTGGCGATTAAATGTGCTTCTTGCTTGAGGTCTAATCTAGTTGGTTTAGGTGGATGTGGTTTCTCCTCGATAACCATATCTAAACCACCTTGAACATATTTTGCACGAGTTCGTTCAACTGTTGATACGCTCACGCAAAGCGTTGTCGCAATCTCAGAATCAATACATCCGCTCGAACTCATTAACAATATTCGTCCACGAGTTACAACCCTTGCCTTGTTTCTTCCAGACCTAATTAGCGATCGCAATTTTTCAACTTCTGGTTCGCTTAAATTTACGGTATACTTTTTACTCATAAGCTTCAGCCTCAAGCACCCGAAAATAACCTACCACAAATTGAATCTACCCGTCAAAGTTGATGTGACAGACTACTAGTATTCCACCAAGGGAAGTTTGCAGGGTAATTTTATTTCCACTACTCCTCCCAAACCTGCTCCCTACTCCCTCACCCAAGCTGCAAAGTTGGCTTGGTAGACTACTAGGAGTACAAAGTTTTTTAGAAACCAAACGCACCAGACATTTCAGGTGAATGTGCGAATAATCCGCCAACATATAAACCTTACTTAAAGTTTTTAAAAAACAACAACACTGCTGTTGAGGAAGAAGAATATGATGAACCGTTAAGGTATTGTCGTTACTTCCAGGGCTGATTTCAATTCTGGCTTTAGTAACACCTTCTGCCAGAGTGACTTGGAATCCAACCACAGCATCTTTTTCACGCACCACTGCAAAGTTGGTAATGTTGTGGCAGCGCGTACTTCAACGACAAGTATTGATTAATCAAGAACAGTACCCATAAATATCAAAATCAAATAATTTTTATAAATATTTCTACTTCTCTAACAATCCTGCTTTGTGCAACCGCGATATTAACCCAGGACGTTTACTATAATCTTTTTGTATTTTATTGATGCTTGTTTGAAACTCTTCTAACTTTCCTTGATACTCAGCCAAATCCCGTAAATCAATCAAACTAGCAACAGCTTGGTCATAGGGTTTCGCTTGCTTAAGTGCAATTGCTTCAAATACCTGCTCCCATACTTTATCTACTTTTTTCGCTAATGTTTCTAATTTTTGTATCTTAGTTTGACGTTCTAATTCTCCTTCTTTTTCAAGTCGTTGATTGGTTTCTTTCTCTGCCAATCCTAATAATTGGGATAAAGTACGTCTGCTGGTATTACTATTAACATTGACTCTCTTTTACCCGTTAACTCTCTTAGTCGGTGAGTTAGCTGTATGCCAAGATGAGATTCACCTTTGAGGAGTCGAACTAAAAAATCATTTCTTTCTCGTTCGCTCAATTTTGGTATCAAATCTTCCAATTCCCCTTCCTCTTGTTGGAATTCACTAGCTGTAACCGAAGAAGCAATCAAATCTTGATCAATTTCAAAAAACTCAATGAAAGATGAAAGCGAACCTGATAAATTATCCAAATTAGGAGGTACCGAAGGTTCGAGTAAATCTTCTTCTTCACAATCAAAATGAATCGTCGCAGCTTTTAGCCAAGCAAGATATAAACACCGATAATCACCTTGCAATATTTTATCCCGCAGCGATACCATACCAGACAAACAACCTTCACCACTTTCTATCCAACCGCTAATATCTTCGTCCCTGATATTGATGTCTAAAATTACAGAATTGCGCTTCGTTGAAACTGTAATATAATCTTCTAAGCAATAAGGTTCTAGTGCTGCAACATCTATTAAAGATTTGGGGAAACGAAACATCAATTGACGCGAACCCCAATTAGCCATATACAGCATGATATCGAAGCATTTCTCTAGAACTTCTTGGGGATTACCACGAAAGTCTCCGTAATTGTAAACAAATGTTGCTTGATTAGACGTTATGTGTACTCGACTAGAAAGACTTTCAATATCAGCTTTTTCTGTAGCAGTTAGCGGTTTATCTAATGCTAGGAACTCGTAATATTGGTATTCGCTCACAGCACCCTTCCTAAATTTATCTCCATCAATTAAATTTTAAACATAAATGTATTCAAAGATGGGAAAATAATGGAAGATATTTTAATTAAATACTGTAACAAAACCGATCAGTGGAGATAAATTTTATGTCCGATATAGCACCAGATAAAAGTCGAGAAGAACGCATTGACATGGAAGTTGTTGTCGATGCTTACAACGAAGATGAAAGAGTAATGGGATGGTACTATTACTTGGAAGACAAGCTAGAATTTCCTTTCCAAGCTAAGTGGGTGAATCGTCAGCGTCCCCAAGGGAAGGAAATTGAGGTAGTAGAAATGTCACCGTCAGACGAATGTATGCGCTGTCCGGTTTGTTGAGGTGCGGTACAGAGAAGGGGAAGTTGATGATATATTTTCTGCACGTCTTGAAGATATTCATCCGATTGAGGTTGATGAAGAAACGGCGGAAGCTACGGCTGATTGGCATTATTGGGTAGATATGGGATACGAATTTTAACTAATGTCGGCATATCTTCTAAGGTTTTCTTATCAAAATACTAAGCTTCATTTAATAATTAACCGCCGAGATGCCAACAAACAGATCATAAGTAGCATTACCACGGGTTCCCCCGACTGAAATCTGATAACTATTAGATTCAGATGTTGGTAACTTACCATGCCAAACTCTTGTGTCTTGTCCTTCTGCGGTATCGGGAACTTCTCGCCATATACCCCCTTGTTTATAAGACAATTGGAATACAGCATTATTTTCAATCGAAGCTATAGCAATGGAAGTCTGCTGTCCGGGTTGAGCATTAAAGTAATACTTGTCACGCTCTCCACGGATCACACTATTTGAAACTACCGTAGATATTTTGTCTTTATCAAAAGTGAGATTAAATGCTCTACTACCACTATTACTTGTAGATTCATTTAACGACCAAATAGTTACCGAACCTCCATTTTGACCACCACTACTAACAAGAGTTTTGGAATCGGGAGCGAAAGTGAGAGAATAAGTATGATCGGGAGAAAAAAGAGTACTGAGCTTCTTGCTTGTGGACACACTCCAAATTTGAATTTCCGAACCAAATCCCCCAACAGCTAGAGTTTCAGAGTCAGGACTAAAAGCGATCGCATGGGGTCGATTAATTCCAATATCTAAAGTTTCAACAGCTTCCCCCGTCTCCAGGAGCCAAATTTTCACCGTTTGATCGTTGAAATACCCAGCTAGTTTCTTACCGTCAGGACTGATAGCTAAAGAATTAACCCCACCGACACTATCAGCAGCGATACTGCGAATTAATCTACCTGTATTCAAGTCCCAAAGCTTGATTTGTTCATCACCAAAACTTCTACTAGCAATTATCTTGCCATTAGGACTAATTGCTACAGAAACAACATTACCAGAATGGGCTTTGATAGAACGAATTAATTTGCCATTTCTATTCCAAAGTGAAATACCATCACCATCCCCACTAGCAAGTATTTGACCGTCAGGACTCCAAACTACTGCATATACTGGCTTAGAGTTTCTTAAAATATTCTTTAATTCACCATTCCGATTCCAAAGTTTGATGGTACCATCCACACTGCCACTAGCAATAGTATTATCATCTGGGGCAATCGCAATGGACTGAACCCAATTGGAATGTGCGGATAAAGTACGAATTAATTTTCCCGTATCTCGCGACCAAAACTGCACTTCTCCTTGATCATCACCGCTAACAATTATTTGACTATCCCGACTGACTGCTACAGAACGAGCTATCTTCCACTGACCGGGAGCGACTAGAATTTTTTTATATGGTGTTTGATTCTTCAGTTGCTTGGTATTAGCGGCTGAGGAATATTTGGCATCAGTATTTTTCTCAGTTACTAATGTAGACGCTGAGGTATTTGAATTAACAAATGTGATGTTGAGGATGGCGCTAACAGCAACAGATGTAAATAGCTTCAAGGATTTTTTATACATAAAATTTATTTTAAACTAAGATGTTCTCTAACTTATATACAGCCAGGGTTTGAGGAATTACTGAAAATGTGTTTCTTTTTGGGATTACTAAAGGCGAAAACTTTAACCAATGGGAGGTCTACCTAAATACACCATCACTATACAAGCTAAAATAGTGTAAAAAGCGACACAATCAAGTTACATTTTTATTTTATAGTTTTATTACTTCAGCAAAAGTTAATCTAGATTCTCAAACAGCTTTTAGGCGTTTGGTTAAGCTAAAGAGTTGTATCAAAAGTAATCGGAATCTATTTTTTCTGCCAAAATTAAAATTAGTACCATTTTAAATTTCAAATGACTGATAGTTATTCGCTGAAATTTGAAGATTCACAAGCTGCCTATGCTCTCAAAAACCGCCAATTTAGCTCATATGAAAGCTATGAAGCCAGACTGTCCCTATTTAATTTATCTATATTGGCTGACTACGACCAATTAGTATGTCTGGCGGAACTTTACAATATTGACAAACACTGGTACCAAATTGAAACTGCCAAGAAAGTTATCAAACAG
>NZ_JAYGHM010000069.1:0-8200 GCF_034931125.1 Rivularia sp. UHCC 0363
GCTTTATGTAAGTCGGGTCGTGGAAAGAGGAAGCCTTTCATAGTGAGATGAAGGAATCCCCACCTTCAACGAACTAAGGTGGGGAGGATCTCAACCGGCAACTTTCCTGATTAAGGTTGCGATCGCAGGTAAAGTTATCTTATTGTTTGGGTGTTTTCAATCAACCTTAAACCAATCATCTTCGTGGAACGGTGTAGAATTGATATTTTTTACTATTGATTCTCATCCTGGAGTTCTCTCCAAACCATCTTGATTGCTGCAATCCGGCATAATGGTTGTTCTAGCGATCGTTTCTTAATTGCGGTTTGCTTTTCAAATGAGCAACTATCGAGATCGAGAAATGCTGCTAGAAGCGGGAGTGATTTGATAAATGTAAATCCAATAGCCTAAAATCGTGAAAAATCGCAACAAGGTCTCATTAGTTACTCCTAATTCAAAAATCGTCACTTCAGGAATCAACAAAAATTTAGTTCCAATATGTATGTTCGAGACTTTATGATACCAAAGGAAACTTCTATCTTAAAATCTGCGTCCCTTTTAATTATAATTTTTTAGGAGTTTTTGACATTTATTCGGTACTCCTACTAGAAGATTTTCTCAATCGCATCTTACCAGATTACTATTTTAAGCCGATAAATTTTACGGGCGTGCATTAATTACCGCTTCACTCAAAAATTTCATAAATTTCTTTACCCTGCATAGTATTCATGAATGGGATTGACTGCTTATGTTAATTCTAAATATCTCTTTGTGGGTGGAATTAAAATGCTTTATACGCAGGATTTTATTGCCATAACGGCATAAAAGAAGAATTTCTTATGTTAGAATTCTTTGCCAACAGCTAACCACGTTCTTTTTAAAGAAGCGTTTTCCACAGTGGACGTGTAACAGTATAAAATTGTCTACCTCGGCAAGCACCACTGGTAACAGACTTATTTTTAATGACGGTTTGAGCGGTTATATTCCAAGCAAGATTTGATTTATATATACTTACCGCTCTCGTAAATGCGACTTAGGAGAAACACTGTGAAATTACACTGGTTAATACCTGGGACTTTTTTAACTGTCTCCCTGTTATCTTCGCCTGCGGATGCAGCGAAACTAGAATCTTGGGATTTTGACGCTAAACAAAATCAGCTAGAATTTAATACCGATAGTGCGGTACAGCCAACAGCACAGCTAATTTTCAATCCCACTCGCGTGGTAATTGATTTACCCGGAGTTAAATTCGGTAGTCCCCAACTGAAAAAACCGATCGGTGGTGCTGTTAAAACTGTGCGTATCGGTCAATTTGACCCAGAAACTACGCGGATGGTAGTTGAATTAAATCCCGGCTATACTTTAGACCCAAATCAAATCAAGTTTGAAGGAGTAAGTCCCAGTCGTTGGAGAGTCCAATTACCATCACCAGAACTTGAAAAAACAGACGATCAAAGAAGTATTTACAGTGTAGTCAGCACAAGTAATACCGCACCTAGCAATACATCTAACAGCAATCAAACCGTAATCCAAACCGCTAAAGGAACTACTCAAATTGAAAGAGTACTTCCAACTGGTGATGGCTTTTTTGTTCGTACAAGTGGTGGTAAAGCAAATTCTGTAAGAATTAATCGCGACGGTCAAGAGTTTATCAATGTAGATGTTTCGGGAGCTACATTATCGTCAGGTTTGCCGCGAAATGAATTCCCGATGAATCGTTTTGGTGTCAAAGGAATTGAATTTAAGCAGTTAGACTCTACAACCGCTCGGATTGTTTTGCGAGTCAACAAAAATAGTCCCGATTGGCAAGCTAAAATTAGCAGCATTAGTAGTGGTGTAGTTTTGCTACCCAATGGTTCAGTTAGTCAATTACCTACAAATAACAATTCTAGTTCCCCTGTCAGACCATTACCTCCATCTCCACCACCAACCATAGCAACAAGAAATTCTTTCGCTGAAATTGAATCTGTAGAATTGGATGATAATGGCAGGTCATTAACTGTTAGAGCTAACAAATCTTTATCTGGAAGCACTAGCGAATGGGATAGTAAGAGTGCAATGTATCGCATTCTTATTCCCAACGCTCGTTTAACATCTTCTGTTCAAGGTCCAAAATTTAAACCTAACAGTTCGGTGTTGCGGGTACAGATGCGACAGCAAGACTCAAATACTGTTGCGATCTACATTTTACCAGCAGCCCAGGTCAGCTTCGGAAGACTCGATGTCAGAGGAAACCAATTGAATCTAGACTTGCAGCGCAATAGTGCGGTCAGACCCCCAGTTATGTTACCTCCCATCCCCCGACCAAATCCGGTTGCAGGTTCCCAGCCAGTTACTACTCCTCCCAAAGCAAATCCAAGTCCAGCGCCGAGACCGGCTCCTAGAGGACAGGTATTAGTTATGATTGACCCAGGTCATGGTGGTAAAGACCCCGGTGCAATTGGTATCGGTGGACTACAAGAAAAAGATATAATTTTGCCGATCGGTCAAAAAGTAGCAGAGATATTGCGGAAAAACGGAGTCAGTGCAGTACTCACACGCAATTCTGACTTTTTTGTCAGCCTTCAAGGACGTGTTGATATGTCCGACAAAGCTAATGCAGATTTATTTGTCAGCATTCATGCCAATTCTTTAGGTTTAAGTCGTCCCGATGTTAGCGGTTTGGAAGTTTATTACTATAACACGGGTAAACAGCTTGCCGATACCGTTCGTAGAAGCATCATCCAAAATGTGACAATTAAAGACCGGGGAATCCGACAAGCTAGATTTTACGTACTCCGCAAAAGCTCTATGCCATCAATACTTGTAGAAACTGGTTACGTTACTGGTCGTGAAGATGCCGCCAATTTAAAACAAGCCGCTTACCGTAATAAAATGGCTGAAGGTATAGCAGATGGTATCCTTAAATACCTCAAGCGTAGGTAAAAATAGATAAATAGACTGTAAGTAATGAGTAAATTTGAGTAAATCTACTCATTAAATATTGTTATCCTAAATCTAAAAGAGCGGTTATTATGGGGGAATTCTTGCTCGCTTCAGAGCTAAGGGTTCCCCCAATCTTATTTAATCTAAATTAGTATTGGGTTATTATTGGGGCTGGTATGTATCGAGTTGAAGTAAAATTATTTATGAGCAAAATGTTTAATTTAATTGTGATCCTAAATCGCGTTCGGCTATGCTACATCTAGCGACATAATAAACATGGGTCTACTAGATTTTTAAATTTTATCTGTATTTATAATCTCATACTTGATGCTTTTACTCAAGCTCAAAAAATTGACATATCAAACTATCTCGATCGGTTGATCGTTCGGTTAAACATTACCCAAAATATTTCTTGTGTCTGTACGCATTCTACCATTTGTTCTTAATTAGCAATATTATTTTTTGCAACTACAACATTTTATGGGAACGCTTAGAGAAACCAGAAGTATTCTAAATCTTTTAATTGACGAATTGATAATAGATGCGTATTTTCAGATAAAAGTCAAGCCAACCCACAACAAATTGTTTGTAAAATCCATTGATTAAAATTTTAAGATGGGAATGATATAGCCTGAAGGATAAATATATTTTTCTACCAGTACCACTTAAATTTACCCAAATTTTTAATTGAATAAAATGTCACCGATTGAATCTTACTGCCGAGTTAAACTGCTTCTATATAAATGTTGGTATAATCAAATGCTAAAAACTGGCAGAATGATGTCCTCAAAGCAAATAAATAAAAAGCTTCATGCTAAAGTTAATGCGATTAACAACGTCTTTATCTAAGATAAAATACTTGCGGCGATGCATACCGTTACGAATAAAAGTTGAAAGCGGTGATGCTTGCTTATATTTCGAGGTATGAAATACCAACACTTTTACAGATTAAACAGATTAATAGTTATCAATAAAATGCGGATTAGGAGAAAAAGTTGTGAAAATACATTGGTTAGTATCTGGTACTACTTTTTTATCTGTACTAATGTTATCGTCGCCCGCTCGCGGAGCGAATCTGTCTTCTTGGCGTTTTAATGCCGATCAAAACCAGCTAGAATTTCAAACTGATGGTGCAGTTCAACCCCAAGCACAACTAATCTTTAATCCGACCCGTTTGGTAATTGATTTACCGGGAACGACATTTGGAAGACCTCAGTTAACCAAACCGATTGGTGGTGCTATTCGTTCTATTCGTGTTGGACAGTTCGACCCACAAACGGCTCGTTTAGTTGTGGAAATGAATCCTGGCTATACACTTGACCCAGATCAAGTAAAATTCGTGGGTATAAGTCCTACTAATTGGACAGTGCAGCTACCTTCGGCGAAAACTGAAGCAAATGCTGTTGCTCCTAGAAGTCTTTTCAACGTAATTAAACCAACTACGAACACCGCACCATCGAACAGAATCGCTGCTAGCACAACAAATGCAGCAACACAAATTGAAAGCTTGCGAGTTACCCAAGACGGATTTTATATCCGTACCAGCGGTGCTAAACCCAAAATTAATAATCCGACTCGCGATCGCAACGAAATAAACATCGATATCCCAAATGCGGCTTTGTCACCAGAAGTCCAGCGAGATATAGCAGTTAATAAGTTTGCAGTTAACCGCGTTCAATTCAGCGAAATCGATGGTAAATCACCGGGAGTTCGCATGACTTTGCAGGTGGAAAAAAAGAGTCCCGATTGGCGAGCTGCAACTAGCGGCAATAATGCTTTAATAGTTCTACCCAATCGTACTACTTTATCCAGAATCAGTTCTAGTAGTTCTAGTTCTAATAGCTCTAATTCAACTGAAGTCAGTCAATCAAATTTCCCCGTTCCACCAATTCCAACTGCAAACAATGTTGCCACAATTGAATCTGTTGAACTAGCTCCAACTAGTACTCAGTTACTAATTAGAGGTGATCGAAATTTATCTGCTGTTGGTGGCTGGGATAGACAATCCGGTTTGTACCGCATTACCGTTAATAATGCTAAACTGGCTCCCAAAGTTAAAGGTCCAAATTTTACTGCTAGCAGCCCCGTTTTGCGAGTACGTCTACAGCAGCTTGACAACAATAAAGTTGCGATCTTTGTCCAACCAGCATCTGGAGTGCAAATTGGCGAACTCAATCAACTTAGCACTCAGCTTTTATCTTTAGAATTACAGCGCACCCGTAGAGTTATCCCTCCGATTACATCTGGTGGCTTACCTCCCATATCTCAACCGATTCCACGACCAGGTGGTCAGATTATGACGTTACCACCGAATACATCACCAAACATACCGCGATCGCGAGTTCCAAGCGGTAGAGTTGTAGTGATTATTGATCCAGGACATGGCGGTCAAGACCCCGGTGCAATTGGTATTGGTGGACTGCAAGAAAAAGATATTATTTTGCCTATTGGTCAAAAGGTTGCTCAAATTTTGGAGCAAAATGGAGTGCAGGCAATACTTACTCGTAGCACTGATTATTTTGTCAGCCTCCAAGGACGAGTAGATATGGCCGAACGAGCTAATGCAAATGTATTTGTCAGTATTCATGCCAATTCTGTAGGTTTAAGTCGTCCGGATGTCAGCGGCTTAGAAGTTTACTACTACAACAGCGGTCTGAATCTCGCCCAAACTGTCCGCAGCAGCATATTAAATACTGTAAGCGTTAAAGACCGGGGAGTACGACAAGCCAGATTTTACGTACTAAGAAAAAGTTCTATGCCCGCAATTCTTGTGGAAACAGGTTATGTCACGGGACGAGAAGATGCAGCGAAACTATCTTCCCCTCAATATCGCGACCAAATGGCACAGGGTATCGCTAATGGTATTTTAAACTACATTAGAGGAAGATAAACGTTTTATTTCACTTGTTGAGAAGTCAGGCTTTTAGATGGGATAAAAACCCGACTTCTTGAGTTTGTCAAAAAATTAAATCATAGTTATAGTTATCGCTGTCTGGCAGTATATTTACTGCACTACGGCGATTTTTTTATTTCATTAATAGTATAAATATATACCTGCATTTCCTGAATAAATATAGTAAAAATTTCTAAATAGAGAGTAAGGATGTAAAATTCTCTTTCATATCGGATTTATGAGTTAAGACGTTGAAGTTTTTTGTAAATCCTTTGTCCCAAATTCAAAAACTATTATCAAAATCTGCCTGTGTTTTCATCTTCTATCTTTGAAGGCAATCTTTACAATCTATCAGCACCAGAAGCCCAAGCTCCTATAGGCATCTTTGATAGTGGTGTAGGTGGTTTAACGGTACTGCGTCAACTTTACCAACAACTACCCGGCGAATCAATTATTTACTTTGGTGATACAGCTAGACTTCCTTACGGTATCCGAACGCAGGCAGAAATTATCCAGTTTACCCGTGAAATTATTTTCTGGATGGAAAATCAAGGCGTAAAAATGGTGATTATGGCTTGTAGTACCAGTTCTGCTCTGGCATTAGAAACGGTACGTTCCGAATTTAAAGTACCGATGCTTGGACTTATCTTACCAGGTGCAGTTGCAGCAGTGAAAGCCGGAAAGCGTATCGGTGTAATTGCTACTCCAGCAACAGCTAAAAGCAATGCTTACAAGAAAAGTATCCAAGAAATTAATAGTGATGCTCAAGTGTGGCAAGTTGGTTGTCCGGAGTTTGTTCCTCTTATTGAACAAAACCGCATTGATGACCCCTATACCAAACAAGTAGCGCTTTCCTACCTTGAACCTTTATTGGAGCAGGAAATTGACACTTTAGTGTATGGATGTACTCATTATCCTCACTTAGCGACATTATTGCGATCGCTGCTTGGTGAATCGGTGAAATTAGTAGACCCAGGAAAGAGTGTTGTTGAAGCTTGCGCTCAAGAGTTGGATTTATTAGGCTTAAGAAATACTTATCCACCGCTAGCAACTCGGTTCGCTGTCAGCGGAAACCCGACTCAATTTGCTCAGTCTTCAGTGCGATGGTTAGGCTGTACTCCAATGGTTGAATTGGTAAAGTTGGAACATCCGAACCTTAACCATTTTCAGCAAGACCGTGACGGCATAATCAGCTATTAGTCTACCGATCGGCTTAATAAAACGCAATACAGCACACCAGATGGTGTGCTGTATAGTTAACTATCATTTGAGAGCAAACAAATAAGGTTTTATTCACTCAACGGTGTGATAAACATCTCCGAAGAATACTCTTCTTCAAATTGCGAAACCGCTGTTGTCGCAGTTTTTTGAATTGTTTTCTTTGCTAACGCTAAGAATAAGTATACAGCGAACAAATAACCAGAAGCTAAAACAAATATCATCATTAACCTATTTCCCCCGACAAGTTTTTTTCTCCAATCCCATCCGTACAGCAAAGAATAAATTGAACATAAATACAAAAATGCAAGCTATCTTCGCTTTAAGCTATAGCTTTTTTTGCAATTCAAAAATTCCGGCAGAGTCTCACTAACTCCCCGACGTACCTATAGGTAATTCACTTTACAGGCTATGCCAGCAACAATAATCATGTCGCCATGCAATCTACCTAGCCTGCATTCCTACTGCATTATGCAGTGCTTCCCTTCTCTATACACAAGCTCAACCTTGCATTCCCTAAAACGAGTCGTCAAGATTAATCGATATATAATCTTCGGACAGCACATCACTATACTGTTATCGAGGAACTTATTAATCCGTAAACTACGAACACGAATAATATCCTCGATTTCACGTATGACTTATTTAACTCACTTTCATCAGTAAAAAGTATAAATCCGCGACAAAGCGACTTACTTTTTCTGAGTGAATATTTTAAGTATTTTTAAATCCCTATCTATAAGAATAACACAATAAATCTCACTTTAGAGGCAATAATATTGCTTAATTTCAATTTTTTAAGATATTATTGTTGATTTACTTATTTTTCCCTATGCCAACGGTGATGTATCCTGAGCTTGCTCGGTTCTTGACCTGTTATCAAAGAGACTCGGAGTTATACCGTACAATGTTAATTTTTTGTTAATAAGAACCTCTAAAGGTACATTTTGTCAAAATCAAAATAATTTAAACCTATGGAATGAATATTATCTGCTCATAGTTTTTACTTATAACAGCAATGTATTATTTATTACTAAACGCCATTAAGAGACAACGAGATACCAACAGTGAAAATGTGACAAAATGTGACAAAATATAAAACTGCCGAAATGCGCTCATTACCGTAAGCGACATCGGATTAGATTTCAAAGTCAGTGAGTTATCTAAACCTTGCCTACTCCTAAC
>NZ_JAYGHM010000069.1:8395-23413 GCF_034931125.1 Rivularia sp. UHCC 0363
TAACTCCCTCCCCAGACAAAATGTTTAATTTATTTTGCACGAGTACTTATATACCGAAGCGAATTGAACTTCATAATCAAACAACAACATTCATAGAATGCTTTGTTATGGCACGGGGTTATCTTAAAATGAGTATAGGATATGTAAACTTTCGTAACCAAAGTCAGAGTCCGCCCATTCATGACCCCAGCCACCTCCTTGTTTTCCCCTGTGGAAGCAGACCTGCATATATTGGCAGATAACCTTAAACAGCTAGTTGGTAACGACCATCCCATCCTCAGTTTAGCCGCAGAACACCTCTTCGGAGCTGGGGGAAAGCGTATTAGACCTGCAATTGTCCTACTAGTATCAAGAGCGACAATGCTCTCTTCGGACATTACACCCCGTCACCGACGCTTAGCTGAAATTACAGAAATGATTCACACGGCTTCTTTAGTGCATGATGATGTAGTGGACGAATCAGAAAAAAGACGCGGGGTTTCCACAGTTCATAGTATATTTGGCAATCGAGTTGCAATATTAGCTGGAGATTTTTTGTTTGCTCAAGCCTCTTGGTATTTAGCCAACTTAAATAATTTAGATGTGGTGAAGTTGCTTTCGGAGGTAATTATGGATTTAGCGACTGGAGAGATTCAGCAAGGAATGAATCGTTTTCAAGCTTCCATGTCAATTGATACTTACCTGACCAAAACTTACTATAAGACCGCTACATTATTCGCGAATAGTTCCAAAGCTGCTGGAATACTTAGTGAAGTATCTCCAGAAACCGCCGAAAACTTGTATGAATATGGTCGTCATCTTGGTTTAGCGTTCCAAATTGTTGATGATATTTTCGACTTTACTAGTTCTACAGATATATTAGGAAAACCCGCTGGTTCAGATCTCAAAGACGGACATCTTACAGCACCCGTAATATATGCTCTGGAAGAAAAACCGGAACTGAAAACGCTGATCGAGCAAAAATTTGAACAAGCTGGAGATTTAGAACAAGCTCTGATCCTAATAGAAGATAGTAAAGGAATTCAACGTTCCCGCGATTTAGCTGCAAAGCATGCAAAACTTGCAGTCGAGCATATAGAGAAATTGCCATCTTCTCAAAATCGCCAAACTTTGATTGAGATGGCTGATTATGTGCTGAGTCGTCTTAATTGATTGGGAAATATTATTTGAAGAATTTTGGATAATAGGAAAGTAGTTATCGGTTATTGATTTGTAATAAATCCTTAACTTATAACTTCTACTTCAGAACGTTTTTTAGCAATATAACAAGGTATATGTTTTAACTTTATAACTCTTAACCCTTAAATCATTCAAGCAATATTGGGAGGAATATTTGGACTGGGGCGATTTTGTTGTAACGACCTTTGAATAATAGTTTGCAGTTGCGATCGCTTAATTTCCACTGCATTGGCTGTAGTGCCGGGGATATTGAAAAAAATTATACTATCTACGGGTTCTAGAGCTATAGTCTGGAACAAAATTTCAATAACTCCCATCGGTGCAGCTATCATTTGAGGGTCAAGCCCAACACCAGAGGTAGTACTGACATCTTGTAACGTAGGATAAGCGTATATTACCTGACGCAGCTGCCTTGGATTAGTCCGATGACTCAATGTTGTTAAAACCCAGTCATGCTCTAGGTTTTGGAGTATGTAATATTCCGGAAAACGTAGTTGCTGAGCAATTTTAATTAATTCCGGAGCGATTGCCGCAACCAGTTGAGGTGTAATACCATCTTGAGGTGCATTATCAATTAAAAATTGAACTTGTGCTTGTAAATCCATAATTACCTGTCAATAAGTGGGTATTCGCGATAACTTCTATGAAATGCGAAAAATCTTCCCTTTATTTGGGAATAATATAACCAGTCAAATTTATTTATGCTCGATAGTGGGTGCTTCTGTTGCGTTCGGATGTCCAAACGTCAATCAAGCATTCCCAGAAAATATAGGTTGTAATGTTTGTAATAATAAGGTCTTTTAAACAACTAGACTATGAAATCAGCCGCGACCACAACTATTCAGGGAGAAAAGTCTATCGGCGTGGAGGTGATATTTCAACTCCTATTCGGAGAACTTAAATCTTCAACTAGAGCAACGGAAGCTAATTGCCATGAAGTAGCAACACGAATAGCTGCCGAAGTCTTGCGAATTTGCCATGAGAGCAAACGCATCCAAGCTTCTGGGGACATCAAAAGTTCGGCGATCGCCTTGGCCAAACATCGGCTATCTCAGTGTTTGAAATACTATCAGTTTGGTTCCAATCGGGGCAGGATAGAGCTACACAGTACTCTTAGTGCAATTATTTATCGTTACATTAATCCGCCGAATAAACAACTGAGTTATCAAGGGCGGTTGGGTGTAATTGAAGATTTTCTGCAAAATTTTTACTTGGAAGCATTAAATGCCTGCCGAAGAGAAAATAAACTCGAACCTACATATCGTCCCCAGACTCTTTTAGAATTAGCAGAGTACATGGCGTTTACCGAACGCTATGCTAAAAGACGTATTCCTTTACCAGGAAGACAGCAGCAGTTGATTATCCTGCGAGCGCAAACTTTTTCTCAACAGCAGCCTCCAGAAACCTGCGTTGATATAGAAAAAGCCGCAGAAGGTAGCAGCAATGATGGTGATGGTTCTTGGGATGACCCAGCCGTACAGCAATTGAGATCGGCAATGGCATCTCAAACTGAACCGGAACCCCCAGAGGAAACTCTACGTTCCGTAGTCATTAACGAATTAATGAGTTATCTTGAGGAACGACAACAAGGAGACTGCGCCGATTACTTTGCTCTACGCCTAAAAGATTTATCAGCTCAAGAAATTGAGTCCATTTTAGGTTTAACTGCTCGTCAAAGAGATTATTTACAACAACGTTTTAAATATCATTTGATTAGATTTGCTTTGCTGCATCGTTGGGAATTGGTTCACGAATGGTTGGAAGCCGACTTGCGTACTAATTTAGGTTTGACGGAACAGCAGTGGCAAGTTTATACACAACAACTTGACGACAAACAACGTTGTTTATTAGAACTGAAGCAGCAAGGTCAAGGGGATGAAAGAATTGCCAAAACCTTGGGTTTGTCTATGGCACAACTGCAAAAAAGGTGGTTCAAAATCCTCGAACAAGCTTGGGAAATTCGTAACTCTTTTATGTCCGGATCAAGTGCATCTACTCATGAATAGTGACACAGAATCCTTACAAAACCAATTACTCGCTTGGTTGTTAGCACTCGCTGCAACCGGGGAGGATTTTTTGGCCGAAAGTGAGGAAATTAACTGGGCTGAAAATTCTTCTGAAAACACCGCTTCTACAAGCGGTGCTTCTGAGTCGGTAACGCCCTATCCTTTTCAACTGGGAGAAATTCCTACTGTGCAAACACGTTTTCAAGCCGTTCTTAAACGTCGGTTACAAAGTCAAGTCCAAGATAATCCACCGTTATTCCCCTGGGAAACACAATTAGTAGATTATCCCGATTATGTTGACAATATTTCTATGGGATGGGTTCCCGCTCCAGGATGGGCGGCACAACAGTCTAAACTGAATTTACCGATTCCGATGCCGGAAAATATTTTTCAGCAACTATTGGCAAGATGTCAAGAGTTGCTTTCTTTTCCAGTACCATTGGGAGCGAAACTTGTGGGAGTGGTGGAAAGTTTATTCCCCAACGAACCGCAAACGCTTAACGATTTAGCCGGAATGGTGCTAAGAAGTCCATACCGTTCTGCGGATACTTTAGAAAAAATGCCTCATGTAGAAGGCAACTACTCGGATTTGCAACCGCGTCAACAAATGGCATTGTCATTATTAGCTGCTAGACAATTGTTAGAAAATTTAACTTTGTCTGTTGATGCAAGCGAATATGTCTCAAGACAGTGGCTAACTAATGTAGGTACTGTAAATCTGAGAGTAAAGTATGACCAAGCTGCCCAAACATTAAGGGTTGAAGCTGAATTACCACAAAATGGCAAGGTGAAACTTACTGGGGAAAATTCGCAAGTAATTGCAGAATCTTCCAGTGGAGGAATTGTCAGTTTAGAGCTAAATTCAGTTCAACAACAGGCAACTTATACATTAGCAGTTGAGTTAGAAATGGATACTCATCCACTAACTTTTGCGATCGTTCCAACTGCGTCTTAATTGAAAGAAACCAATTAAAAAAGGTTTAGGGGTAGTAGTGAAACTGAACCTTTATTTAACAAGCATACGGCCAGCGCATTTACAGTTGTCATAAAACTCGTCAATATCGGTTAGGGAAGGCTAATTTAAAGATACAAATGCGGGTTAATTTCAGGTCATACGACATTTTTAGGGATGAAGAACAAGTTCAGGGGTCTATATAATTTAGGATACTGGCGGCAAAGAATTCAGTCCGCACCGCCAATAGAAGTAGAAGATTCAATTACTTTAAGGCTGCTAGTTAGCGCTTTGGTAATTATAGGAATTGTCGCGACAGATATAGCTGCTGAGACATACAGCAGTTTTTGGGCAGTTCCTTTAAGTTTAGCTGGCGGTATTTGGGGTTATTACCGTCGTCGCAAACCCAATGTAGCGGTAAAGTTCTGTATCGCTATCGGAATGTTATTAGCATTGGGTGCATTTTTTGGCAGATTGCTGGGTGAATTAAATGATACCCGGTTGTTGCTCGCAGAATTACTGATTCAACTCCAGGTGCTGCATAGCTTCGATATGCCTCGTCGGAAAGATTTGGGCTATTCGATTGTCATCGGGTTAATTTTAATCGGTGTAGCGGCAACGCTGAGTCAAACTTTAGCTTTTGCGCCAGTGTTGCTGCTCTTTTTAGCTATTGTTTTACCGACTTTAGTCTTAGACTATCGATCGCGATTAGGTTTAGAACCGCTAACAGTTACAAAATCGAACCAAAATACTTCGGTTTTTAATTTAAAATTTTTAACGATTAATTTTTTAATCATAATAAGTATCGGACTAGCAATTTTCGCTGTTTTACCTAGGGTTCCCGGCTATGGCTTGCGGACATTTCCGGTGAGTTCGTCTATCGATGTCAAAGGCGATTTTACCGGACGCAAAATTGTCAATCCCGGCTATGTCCGTTCTGGTAATAATAACGGTCAAAGTGGTAGCAATGGTGACGGAACCCAAGGATCGGGGGGCGATCGCCAACAGGTTGATGACAGCTTTTATTACGGATTTAATAGCAAAATTAACCAGAATTTACGCGGAGAGATGAAACCCAAGGTAGTGATGCGGGTACGTTCTCAAGCAGAAGGTTTCTGGCGAGTTTTGGCATTTGACCGTTATACGGGTAAGGGATGGGAAATTTCTCGCAATGACAAAGTTAAGCGGCTCAAACGTTCCCCTTTTTCCTATCAAACTTTTCTTGACCGTCCTTTAATTGTTGGTAAAACCAAAGAAATAGTCCAAACTTACAGTGTAGTGTCGGAACTGCCTAACTTGATTCCAGCGATGGCATATCCGAAAGAAATTTATTTCCCCACACCGATGATAGCCGTCGATACAGAAGATGGCTTGCGAGCGCCGGTTGGTTTATCCAAAGGTCTTACTTATACCGTACTATCCGAGGTGCCGTATCGCGATCGCACTACACTTGCAAAAGCCCCAAGTCAGTATCCAGATAGCATTAAAAATTATTATCTACAGATTCCTGTTGAAATCGGCGACAAAGTTAAACAGCTTACCGAAGAAATTTTGGCTGGCTACAATCGTCAACGAGTAGGTAAAACAGAGAAAAGTCTTTCATCACCTTATGAAATAGCTCTTTACTTAGCTCAATATTTAAAACAAAACTATACAGTTCCTCAAAATCTTTTTGAAATACCTTTATTAAATGACAAAGATGACTTGGTAGAAGCCTTCTTATTTAAGAACAAAGGGGGACTACCAGACCAGTTTTCTACCGTACTAACAGTAATGTTACGTTCTATTGGAATTCCAGCGCGGTTAGTAGCGGGATTTTCAAGCGGAGATTTTAATCCATTTACGGGGATGTATGTAGTCCGAAATACGGACGCTTACGCAATGACGGAAGTTTACTTTCCTAAGTACGGTTGGTTTGCTTTCGACCCGATACCGAATCATCCTTTAATTCCTCCATCCATAGAAGAAACTCAAACTTTTTCCGTCTTAAAACAGTTTTGGAATTGGATTGCAGGCTGGCTACCTTCTCCAGTTACGGGGCTGCTCAATAATATATTTGGCACAATATTTAGCACAACTGTAAAGTTTTTATCGTGGTTTATATCTTTATTCTCCCGAGGTATTTTCGGTATATTGAGCGGATTGACTTTGGTAACGTTGGTTTCTTTGTTCGGTTGGCTGGGTTGGGACAAATGGCGCAAATGGCGTTACCAGCAATTTTTGGGTAAATTGCAGCCAATGGAAAGACTTTATCGGCAAATGCTTCAGTGGACTGCCGAAAAAGGCTTAACGAAACATCAATCGCAAACTCCTTTAGAATATGCTCGGTTATTACATCAATATCATTCTCCCCAAATCGCTGAAGTTATAGAAGAAATTTCCCAAGCTTATGTTACATGGCGTTACGGGGGTGATAACCCAAATTTAAACAACCTGCACCAAAAATGGCAGCAGATTAGAAATATTTCTAAAAATTCAGCCTAAATTTGGCATTCTCAAAAAGACATATACATTAGAATTCTTTTAGGTGAGCATTAGAAACATTGATTATTCAAAATAAGTAAATATTTGTTTCTAATATCGTAAATTAGGCAATATTTGGATTATTGGGTAAACTGCCAAAAGAGAACTATTTTAGTCTCTTCTGGCATTGCTTTCTAAGAAATAGAAGTTGAATAGGGGTAGTGAAACTAGGGATGAAGAACCGGATAAGATCGGAATCTGAAATTTTTCAGGGAATCGTATGATACCTTGTTTTGGAAAGATTATATGTATATCTTAAGGAGTATTTTTAATACAGAAACTTAATGAATAACTGTAAAAACTAGAAGATAAATAAAAACAGGAGCAGTTATAAACTAAATGCGTTGTTAGTGCTATTTTTTGGGGATAACATGGGAAACAGTTGCTTTTATAGACATGATTAATCTTGTCTTATCTTCACACACACTACATAGCAGTTTTTTATGGACATTCAGTTAATCAACATCGGTTTCGGCAATATTGTTTCTGCCAACCGAGTAGTTGCAATTGTCAGTCCAGAATCAGCCCCAATTAAGCGAATCATTACCGATGCGCGAGATAGAGGTCAACTGATTGATGCAACTTACGGTCGTCGCACTAGGGCTGTTATTATCACTGATTCGAGTCACGTTGTTCTTTCGGCTATCCAACCGGAAACAGTAGCAAATCGTTTCGTTATTTCCCGCGAACCTCATGTTGTAGATAACTAAAAGGAGTGTCAGTAACCCAGCCCTAAAGGGACTGGGCTTGCATGTCGAAGTCAAGCAAGCCGTACTGACCAGACCACCTAGCAATAGGTAGCCGTTATTTGAGTCACGACACCCTGGAATGCGTAGCTAGTTCCCTGCTCTGTCGCTTGTGATTAAACAGTTCTAAGGTCACTGGGACAGTGTTGCAAGCCTAACAAGCTCTTATAACAGGTCGAAGCTAACATTACCCCGAAAGGGAGTTGGTTTCCAGGTTCCAATCAAAAACCTGGATTTTAACATCCACGGTGGTTAAAACCACTCGTGTCGCTTCCCTCTCAGCCCTAAAGGGACTGAGTTTCCCGCATACCGAGTATTTTTATGAATTAAAATTTTTGTCAAATTTAGGAGTTTGAAACTGTAACTTAATTTCTGCCCATAATTAGACAGATCTTACTCCTTGTCTACTTCTTGAATCAACTTATCAACAAATTCTCTTAACCGTTCTTGTCATTCAGGGACGGACTTTATTTTTTTTTTTTGTCCGTATCCTTTAAAGCAAATTAGGGCAGGCTTTAATTGATGGTGTATTCAGCATCTAGGAACAACTAAGCCTACCGCTGGATTTGGGACTTTAACCCACATCGATATCCCTAACAGTAAAAATGTCTAAATTTCTTTGTACCATGTGAATTAAGCGATTTCATAAGTCGTTCAAGTTACAAGCGACCTCAGCTAATAGTCATTTACTCAACTAACAAATGGCTGCTGACTAGTGAATAATGTATATAAATTGATTCACAGGGAAAGCGGATGATGCAAGTGTTATCGACTAACAGTGGTGCTACTGCTAAGTTATTATCTCCAGGAAAACTAATTGTTTTAACAGGTCCGAGTGGTGTCGGCAAAGGTACTTTAATGAGATTGCTTCTTTCGCGTCATCCCGAACTCAATTACTCAATATCTGCTACTACCCGTCTTCCTCGTCCGGGGGAAGTGGACGGTAAGGACTATTTTTTTATTGACCGTACTAAATTTCAACGGTTGATCGAAGAAGGTGAATTTTTGGAATGGGCGGAATTTGCCAGTAATTTATACGGCACTCCTCGCAAACCAGTAATTGACCTTTTAGAGTCTGGTTCGTCGGTATTGCTTGAAATTGAGTTAGAAGGAGCAAGACAAATTCGTGCCAAGTTCCCCGATATTTTGAGTATTTTTATACTTCCACCCACTTTTAATGAATTAGAGAAACGCATACGCGGTAGAAAAAAAGATTCGGAAGCGGCTATATCGCGCCGTTTAAAGCGTGCTAAGGAAGAAATTGACTCTGCTTGTGAATTTCACATTCAAGTCGTGAATGACGATTTAGAAACTGCCGTCTGCGATATTGAGATGGCAATTTCGGACGGTGGATTATTCTGAATACCGCGATCTCATTGAAAAACTTAAAAAACAAAGGACACAAACCTTGACTATCAAAGTCTTTGTGTTGTGTCCTTTTGCTGAGTGCGATCGCAAAAAGTGCGATCGCGCTTTACTTAATATTTGAACAAGACATGAAACTGGATGTTAACCAGCTAAGCCTTGGATAAATGCGAAGTTGCTGGTCAAAAAGTATGCCGTGACCGCACCACCAATACCACCAATTAAAAAAGCGCTAGCAAAATTATTCCAACCTTCCGTAGTATTAAAAGCACTAGGCGGATTGGGTACAGTTACTGTAGCTACTGGTTTATCTGGATTGCTATTAGCGTACAAAGACAAGCAAGCTGTAAGAATCACAACCAAGCCGATTGTGGAAAGTAACCCTGCTAAGTTAGCAGGTGGTGCATTACGCAGGGGTCCTAACTTAGCAAATGGACCAAATAAGAAGTAACCGTGTGCCATACCAATTTCTAATCCTCGTCTGAAAGGAGTTATATCAAGACGATAAGCCGGTAAGTTTCTGATAAACCACTTGCTTAGAGGAGAAGAGTTAATTGGCGTTTCTAGATTGCCCCATTGCGGATTACCTGCGACTGCGAAAACAACTTCCTGATTTCTCGGGTCGTTAGGATTACTTTTGGATGCATCTGCTGCTTGTGCGATATTTGACATATTTTATTTTTACCTCTTGAACTTGATACTTTTCCACATATTAATAATTGTATCTAGAGGAGATTTTTAACAGCAATTTTTAGAAAAATTAATAAATACAAAACTCGCTTCTGCTCTATTAGCAAAAGCGAGTTTCATCACAAATTATTCCCAGATAATAAATAGGGACTTAATCGGAATAGTAAGCTACAGGTGAACTCATAACTCCAAAAAGAAGGGCTTTTATACCCAGTTTATGGTAGTGGATGGAACAATAAATCGGGGAAAATGTAGTTGAATACGATCAACAAAATCGCCGTAAATATTAACCAACCAAACAGTAGAACTGGTGCGAGGGAAAGATACTTCAATAAATCATTTTGTTGCATGAACTATTACTCCCAAAGAATGACAATTAGGTAGATAAAATTTGGACGAGTAGATTTATGCGCTTGGATAATTAAGAAGAGTAGTTTCAAAGACAGCCGGACAATAAATTTTTTATCGCTGGCATTATTGACAAATTTCTCAATTAACAATCGCTACTAGCGTGGAGAAATTGGAATTTCTTCATCCTTTGCAGTCAATTCACCTGAAAGCAACTCTTTGATTGCTGCTAGAGGCCAAGTGAAACCAGAAAGCATTAACGGTAATGCTGTCGGTACGTCGATAATTATTTCCTTCATCTCAGCATCTTTTTCTTCCCTAACGGCTTGGAGGTAAGCACGACCTACCCAACCAATCCAGCCAGCAATGTAAAGAAACAGAATGCCAGGAATCAAGAAATCACCAGCACGGCTTAAACGACCATCAACAATCAAATGAGGTAGACCCTCTGGACCGCATAAAGCCTGAGAATAACGCTCAAAACGTTTTTCTCCGCTATTAGGGTCGGAAGTCGTGTTACGGGCATCCGCAGCACGTTGTTGAAAAGCAGGTGAGTCGCTGCACCGTACAAGGTCAGCACCGATAGCGGAAGCTGGTGGGGCGAAATTAAACGCCAAACAAACAGCTAAAATTAGAGCAAACAAGCGTCCCATGAAATTGTTTCCTTTTATTACGAAACAAAAATTTTTTTGTACAAAACGAAGCGGCTCGTACAAATTTAAATTTGTGTAACTAAGAAGCGATCATACTCTTGATGAGTAAACTGAGTAAAGTTGAAGTAAATAAAAGTTAAAGCTTCTCAAACAAAGTTTTTATATTGTATAACCTTGATAAATGGCAACTGTCTTAGCAATAGAAACTAGCTGCGATGAAACTGCCGTCGCAATTGTTAGAAATCGTTACGTTTGTAGCAACGTTGTAGCGTCGCAGATTTCAACCCATAAAAATTATGGTGGAGTAGTACCAGAAGTCGCCTCTCGCCTACATTTGGAAACAATAAATTCAGCTATAGCTGAGGCTTTAGAGCAAGCAGGGTTAGAGTGGCAAGCAATTGACGGAGTAGCTGCCACTTGTGCGCCAGGATTGGTAGGAGCGCTGCTAGTCGGCTTAACCGCAGCTAAAACTTTATCTATGGTGCATTCCTTGCCATTTATCGGAATTCATCACCTTGAAGGTCATATTTACGCCAATTATCTGAGCGAGCCAACTCTGGAAACTCCATTTTTAAGCTTATTGGTTTCAGGTGGACATACAAGTTTAATTTACGTCAAAGATTGTGGAGTCTATGAAAACCTGGGATCGACACGCGACGATGCAGCAGGTGAAGCATTTGATAAAGTAGCGCGGTTGTTGAAGCTGGGATACCCTGGAGGACCAATAATTGACCAACTAGCACAACTTGGTAATCCTAGTGCCTTTAAATTGCCAGAAGGAAGAGTTTCTTTACCCGAAGGAGGCTATCACCCCTATGATGCGAGTTTTAGCGGGTTAAAGACAGCAGTATTGCGATTGGTACAGCAGTTAGAGAAAGACAATCCTGTAATACCTGTAGCAGATGTAGCAGCGAGTTTTCAGGAAACTGTAGCCAGAGCGTTGACTAAGAGAGCTATAGCCTGTGCTTTAGATTATGGCTTAAATACCATTACCGTGGGTGGTGGAGTAGCAGCCAACAGTGCTTTGAGAAAGCATTTACTTGCAGCAGCACAGGCTCATAACCTGCGAGTATTATTTCCAGCTTTAAAATTTTGTACCGATAACGCCGCCATGATCGGTTGCTGTGCCGCCGATCATCTCAATAGAGGACATACTTCTCCTTTAACTCTTGGTGTGGAATCAAGGCTATCTTTGACTCAAGTTATGAAGCTGTATCAGTGAACAGTGAGCAGTCATCAGATTTTGGATTTTAGATTACTCTACGAGAAGACGCTTGCGCGTCAATGGATTTTGGATTAGAAGAGTTAGGACCACCGGAGTTAGGAGTTAATAATTAAAAATTTTCTGCCCATCTCCCCTTGTCCCCCTCTCCCCCTCCAAACTGTTAACTGTTTACTCCTAATTAACGATAGAGCGGATGTGATTGGCTACAGCATCTGGTTGCTCTAACATTGCTAGGTGTCCGCAGTTGGGGATTTCGATTACGTTGTCGCCACAGTATTGAAACAAGGGATGAAAACTAGCTAGGTGACGAACGTACTTTGGCTCCATAACTTTATCTTCGGCACCTGCTAAGAAATAAGCTGGTTGATTAAGTTGAGATACCAATTGAGGTAGATGATTTATTTCCTCTTCTGTTGTAGAGTCAAGCAGCGATCCCAAAGCAGCTTGGGGATCGGCTACTAAAAAATCAATAATTCGCTGACGCGCCCATTGACGTTCTAAAGGACGTGCTACAGAATTCCTGGCAAATAGTAAATCAATTAGAGGTACCTGAGATAACCATTTGGGACGAACCTGTAAAAATCGTTGTCCTGCGGTGCGAAATTTTTCAAATGCTTCTTTAAGATAAATCCCACCACCGGAATTGATGCAGATGACTCCTTTGACTTCTTGAGGCATTTGAGTAGCTGCCCATAAAGCAATGGTGCCACCAAAAGAATGACCAATCAACCAAGCATTATTTATATCTAACTGTCGCAGTAGGGCTACTAAATCCTCCATGTAGGCAGCTGGGGTATAAAGAGAATCGAAAGGATTGACTGGTGTCTCGCGTCCGGTGCTGGTCAAATTTGAACGATCGCGACGATCTCCGCTAGATGCCTTGGGCATATCGCGGTCTATCTGTGTTTGTTTCAATTGAGATTCCCCAAAACCTCGCAAATCATATGAGAGGCAGCTAAAATCTGCCTCTAGACGCTTGATGGCAGGCTGCCAATATTCACGGCTATTAAGCCAGCCGTGAATAAACACTAAGGTATGGGGGCTTTTTTTGGGAATCGTTAGCTCGTATGCGTGAGGAACGCCGAAGATTTCGATAGTTGCCATGACAGCACGTACCTTTAAGAATGAAAGCAATAAAAGAGGTTTACAAAATCTTGATTTGACATTCTCCGAATATAGTGGGGGATTCCAAAAATCATTTGTTGACGTTCTTCTTAATTTTGACAGTTATTTCAATTGTATGGTTTGGAATCAATTCAAATTTATCTATATTCACGTACCGAGAAACCTTCCACGGACGCTTTCGGCAATCTTATGACCTAAATATTCCGGAATTAAGCTTTCGTTGGGTCCTAATAAATAAAGAATCAAGCGCGTGCGTCCTCGCCAAACCAGCAGGTTAGCATTGACTACAAGCAAGTCTTCAAGCCACATAGCGTACATTACTTTATAGAATAATCCCGGCTGGTTGTCTGCTTCAATAACTAAAGCTGGTAAATGAAATACTGGGTCTACGTAGAATTCGGTTTCTACTTTTTCTAAGCCAGCATCAAGGTTAAACTCTACCGCTAACATTTCTTCTACTTCAAAGCGTCCTCCTAAAGCTTCACGAATTGCGCGACAGACGTTTTCTGCTGTTTTTTCCGAAAGGGCTTTGCTACCACGGGATACAATTAGTTTAATAAAAACCAACATTGGTGGTTTGATTTGTCCGTACAAACTTAAACTGTGAATTGTCAATCCGTAAGCCGCTAGAACGCCAAAAATATCGCTGAGCAGAAAAGACTGATTCCGATAGGCAAAATGCAAGGCGCTTTTACCACCTTCAGGTTTAAGCTCGATCGCAGCACGTCCGGTTTTGTAAAGACGATAGGCTAACCGCAAATTTTGCAGTTGAATCTCACTGCTGACAAATTGCTCGTAAAATTGGGGAAACGACTTATTAAACCGTTTGAGTAGTTCTAGTGTTGATGTTTTTAAACCAGAAGCCATTTTTTAATCTAAGACTTGCTTGTTGTTGTAAAAATTGATGCTTTTGACCGGGAAATTGAAAAATCTAATTGCCGTCCCTCAAAATTCTAAGGCAGTGCTGTATACAATTGATTGTCAGATATAGTAGTAGCTTTTAGTGAATTTTTCCGCTCTGTCTGTCTACAAGATGTTAAAGTTGAAAATAATTGATGTTAAACACCCTTCTTGGCTAGCATTAGCTATAAAAATCTCTCTATACCAACTGAGTCAGTTCGTATAGAGTTTTATAGACAGCTTGCCTGTAATGCGCGTTACTCAATATGCACGTAACCAAACGTGGAAACCGTCTTCAGTTATACTACCCGAACCAGGCTGGCATGGGTTTTTGGAAAACTTGGTTTAATGCTAACGATGTCGTGACAACTAAAGCGACTCATGAGTTTGAAGAACATTCTGCGACTTCCTCGGTCAATAACGACCATCGTAGTGGCGATCGCATTGTTTTTAGTACGGAGCGAGATATTGACCTATATGAGTTAGAAGAACTTTGTGACGCAGTGGGTTGGTCTCGTCGTCCTTTAAGAAAAGTCAAAAAAGCTATCGAGCATAGTTTTCTTGTGGCTACGATGTGGCAGGTACGAGGGAACAAACGAAGACTCGTCGGTTTTGCCCGTGCTACCTCCGATCATGCCTTCAATGCCACAATTTGGGATGTTGTGGTTCATCCAGACTATCAAGGGAAAGGAATGGGTAAGGCATTAATGAAATATGTCCTCAAAAAACTTAGAAGTGAAGAAATTAGTAACGTTACTCTTTTTGCTGACCCCCATGTTGTAGATTTTTACCGGAATCTCGGCTTTATGTCAGACCCAGAAGGTATAAAGGGTATGTTTTGGTATCCTCACTAATCCCAGATTTTTCTGTATCTTAAAAATGCTTTTATTCTAAAGCTTGTATCAAGTCAAATAAATCATAATATTATTATGGTGAAGCGAAGCTCCGCGCTACCTTCTAAGCGCGGACTGTCGCTGTTAGAAACTACCCGAAAACGATTTTTACTCGGTTGTGTCTAAATATATTTTCCATAAGTACATTTTATGTGGTACTATGTAAATATTGCCGGTTCGTGGAAACTAGCTATTAATTTTTACGGGATGTAGCGCAGCTTGGTAGCGCGCCTGCTTTGGGAGCAGGATGTCGCAGGTTCGAATCCTGTCATCCCGATTTAACAAGTATGTATTACAAAGGCTTTAGGGCTACAATTATGTCCTAAAGTTTTTTTATGGTAACTATAGCGGTTTTCGGTTAAGTTAAGTACAAAATAATACCTCACCCGCCTCCCTTCCCCTCTCCTGATTTT
>NZ_JAYGHM010000069.1:23661-41331 GCF_034931125.1 Rivularia sp. UHCC 0363
TGATTTTAGGAGAGGGGAAGGGGGTGAGGTTCGGCTCTGTATTCTACCCAAGTGAAAATCGCTATATTAGAAAATAGTTAGAAAATAAAAATTAATGTTTTAATTCTGGTTTTGCTAGTATTTAAGTATAGTAATAGTAATAAATTTTATGATAATTTCAGTATAAAGCCGTAAGAAATTAGTTGATATTTAATAGGGATTATCTTTCAAATTAGATACATATCAATAATAAATAGGTAATTGTATCAAAAAATAAAGATTGAAAGCAGCGTGTGAAAAATCACTAATCGTTCAAGAATTTATATGGAACGATATTTTTTTTGTTCGCGTCAACATTATTTAAGAAAAGCAATAAAATGGCACTTAATGTATCTACAGGCGGAAATCTTTTTCGCTGTTTCGTTTTCAATATATATTTAGATAGGCATCTAGTCCTATTTTGATTAAAATATTGAAAACTTGACTTGAATATAAATAACGCAGTCAAAAAAATTCTTGAAGAGACTATAACTGTAAAAAGTCGGTTGTAAGTTGATTCAAACTGCCTCGACTTTATTGAAATACTGATGCTAGGAGATGTCATGAAATCATTAGTTCGCTGGGGAACAACTTTAGGTTTAGTAGGGAGTACTCTGCTAGCAACTGCGATCGCCGGAATTGACCCAGTAAATGCATTGCCAGAACAACAAATCAAACAGAAACTGGATAACATCCCAGTATGGTTGATTACCAATCCTCAAGGTTTACCGTTAAGTCGTCCTTTACCCGAACAAAACGGCAAGAAAACTACTGGTTCCGTAACCGGGGTTTACATGAGTCAACAAGAAGCTCAAGCCTTTATCAGCGAATTACAAACTGTAAAAGATAAAGACCCGAAAATTACTCAGATGGTAAAAAGCTTACAAGCGACTCCCGTACCTCTAGGAGTAATTTTTCAGCAGGTGCAAAAAACTAAAAACGAACCGAACCGCTTGTTATTTGCCTTTAAACCCATTGACAAAGAAGTTAAAGGAGCAATGGATTTATTGAAAAAAAATGGCGAGCAGGTGAAACAATTTAGAAGCGTACCTGTTTTTATCGTCAGATTTGCACCAGATAAAAGCTACGTACCAATCAAACTGGGAGACCAAAAAGCAGAACAGGAAGTAGTTCCTTTGTTCTTTAGTATGCAGGATGCTAACAATCTGCTAAACCAAGTAAAGCCAAAATTCCCCAAGGCTGATATTCAGGTAGTAGATGTAGATGGAATACTGAATACTTTACAAGAGAAAAGCGACCCTTGGCTCGATAAAGTGGTGTTTTTCCCGAATCCAGAAGCTAGGCAATATATTCAGAAACTGCCAAAGGAAACCCCTAGCTCAGCACCCGCAAAGAAAAAATAGTACATCTACGGAAAAGATTTAGATTTTAGATTACCCTACGGGAAGACGCTTCCGCGTCAATAAATTTTGGATTGAATTATGAACGATTTCAAGTTAGACGGTTTCAATTAGGTGATAAATCTAAAACAGCCCATCCGTTGTTAAAATCGTAAATCCCGGCATCCTCAAGCCCGTGAATTTATTCATGAAGACAATCCAAAATAGTAAATCTAAAATCGAAAATTAATTAACATGGCGGATAAACAGCAGCTACAAGTATCTGGATTAGAGCTTTCAAAGTGGCGAGATGCTGCGATATCGGCTGCTGTATCCGCTAATGTCTCTATAACCGAAGTAGATTGGCTGTTACAGGAAATAGCTGAATTAGACCGTTTGACGCTGCGTACTGGTTCTTTTAAAGATAGGTCAGAAATTCAGCTAAAATTGCCTTTACAAAAATTATCAACACTTTGGCAACGAAGACTCACCGAAAGTCTTCCAGTCCAGTACATTACAAAAGTTGCTCCTTGGCGACATTTTGATATTAAGGTTTCCCATGATGTCTTAATTCCCAGACCTGAAACCGAATCCTTAATTGACTTAGCGATCGCCGCTACTGCTGACAACCTGATGATGCGACAAGGACATTGGGCGGATTTGGGTACAGGTAGTGGAATAATAGCTTTAGGATTGGCGGATACTTTTAGTGATGCGAAAATCCACGCTGTAGATTTTTCTGCGGAAGCGCTTTCTATGGCTCGTTTAAACGCAGATAATTGCGGTCTCAGAAATCGCATTAAATTCTATCAAGGTTCTTGGTGGGAACCCTTGGATTCCCTGAAAGGAAAATTTAGCGGTATGGTATCCAATCCACCCTATATTCCCACCAGCACCTTACCCGAACTACAGCCGGAAGTATTTAAACACGAACCCCATCTTGCTTTAGATGGTGGGAATGATGGTTTAGAATGCATCCGTCATTTGGTAGAAACTTCATCCGATTATTTAAAACCTGGTGGAATCTGGTTGATTGAAATGATGATGGGACAAGCAGATCGAGTCATGGAAATGCTGCGCGATCGCGGTAGCTATAGCAAAATTGAAATTCATTCCGATTTAGCTGGAATTGAACGCTTTGCACTAGCTTATAGGAGTTAGGAGTTAGGAGTGAGGAGTTAGGAGTTAAAGTATTCCTTATTCCTTACTCCTTATTCCCTATTCCCTATTCCTTATTCCTTATTCCCTATTCCCTATTCCCTATTAATTTATAAATGACAAAGGTTTCTATTGCTGAGTTGGTTGCAGGAGCGAAAGCTGGTAAGGTAATCTGTTTTCCAACAGATACTGTTCCGGCATTGGCAGCTTTACCGGAGAATGCGGCATTAATTTTTACATTAAAACAAAGAGATATAAATAAGCCACTAATACTTATGGCTGCCGACTCAGAGCAGTTATGGGATTTTGTTAAAGGTAGTCAAGAAGAGTATAAAATTTGGCATCAAATTGCGGATAAATACTGGGGCGGAGCTTTAACTTTAGTGTTGCCTGCATCTACGAAAGTGCCGAAAGCGATGAACCCTAGTGACCCGACTACGATTGGGATTAGAGTTCCTCAAAGCGACATTGCTCGCAGCATTTTAGCGCAAACAGGTCCTTTGGCGACTACTAGCGCTAATTTATCGGGACAACCTCCCTTGCAAAATATAGATGAAATTGAAACAGAGTTTCCTAATGTATTAATGGCGACGACAGCATATGATAATAAAGCACCTGCTATAGGTATTCCTTCTACTGTTGCTAAGTGGGATGGGAGAACATGGCGGATTTTGCGTCAAGGTGCGGTTAATTTAGATATTTAATTAGATATTTCAACTTTGAAAAAATATTTAATGGCTATAATTTTGTTTTATGGTTGTTTATAGCCATAGCGCTTTCAAATAATATCCGCAGTAGCAGTACAAAGGTTCTGCAATTTTCCTTCTTAAGAATCAATATAGTTGGGATATATTGCGTTATTAATTTAAGAAAAACTGCGCTCAAAAAATTTTTGAAATTGTAAATAACTCCGTCAAAACTAATTATTGACGGGGTAAAATTTTTAGAAGTAAACAAGTAAAAAACAGCAATTAATCTATTTAATAGATAAGAGTAAATAAGTATTGGGCTTTTATAATCAATTAAAAAGTTAAAATTTAGTAAAAAATCATGGATTTAAATAACTGGGTATATTTTGGAGTCGGATTAGCATTAGGAATGGGTATTTGTCGGTTATTGTTGAGTTCAAAAACTGCAAATAATTCGTCTTTCAGCTTATCAAAAGAAGAAAACAAGCAGGACATTTTAGCACTAACCGAACGAATGAGGGAAATTGAGCTAGCTTACCATATGGCACGGGAAATGAGTCAGTTTAAAGCCGGATTTTTAGCTAGAACTACTCATGTACTGCGATCGCCACTTAATGGTTTGATTGGTTTACATCAATTGATCTTATCGGATTTATGCGAAAACCCAGAAGAAGAGCGAGAATTTATCGGTCAAGCTCACGAACGAGCTTTAAAATTATTAAATATTATTGATGAAATTCTCAATATTGCTAGAGCCGAACATGGCGATCGCAAATTGGATATTCAACTTTGTTCGTTAGATCAAATTTTACAGGAAGTTTATGAATTAACTTATATGCTTGCTGAAAACCGTAACTATCCGTTTGAGGTTTTACAACCAAGCGAAGAAATTCATGTTTCAACCGATCCACGGTGGTTAAAACAAATATTAACAAGTTTAGTAGACACTGCTATTTCTCAAATGGAAGAAGGTAGAATCAATATCTCTGCCAAAGCCGATAATGAGAATAATCTTGTCTATATTTGGCTAGATGTACCCAAAGATGCGATTCCTTATAGCGAACCGATAGACTTAATTGAGTGGGAAGATACAAAAAAAATTGACGAACACAAAAGTAAGTTGCTCCAAGGAGGAATGAAGCTATTACTCAATCAAACTTTACTCGAAGTAATGGGGGGAAAAATCGAAACCGTCTCAATGGAAACAAATAAAGAAAATTCTCGACTGCAAATTTCTATCCCTTTAGGAATTAAGTCATCTGAGTAGCAGCATTAAGACTATCAAGATTAGTCAGATTTGAGTGATTGTATATCACCATTGTCGTGGAGTTATTCTGCTCAAAACCAATTTTTTCGTAAAATTTTTGCTGGTGAGTAGTCATTAAATAAACCCGCTCAACCCGATTCATTCGGGGATGACTCAAAACGGTTTCTACTAGTCTACTACCTAGTCCCGTTCCTCGGAAATCTGGGTGAATGACAACATCCCAAATCGTCGCACGATAAATACCATCGCTTGTTGCTCTCGCAAAACCAATTAATTGCTGTTTATTCCATACAGTAATCACTGGTTCGCTATTTTTTATCGCTTCTGCTAAATCCTCTATATTGCGTTCTTTAGCCCAGAAAGCTCCTAAAGAAAATAATTCTTGCACTTGTAAAAGGTCTATTTCCGATTTTGCAGCGCTAAATAGAATCTGAGAATTATTCATATATTTGGTACCCAGATAAAAGTCGTGTTTTGTAGTTATACCAATCTTGCCGGACTTACGCAAAACCCCCAAAATCAGCAGGGGCTAAGGGAAATAGAAATCTGTAACATCAAATAAACTTTCTAATTGCGTAAGATTTAATTGTATATCACAATACTTATATTTTATTCAAGAAACTATAAAAAAATTAATATACTTAAAAAAACTAGTAGAAAAATAACTAAAAAAGCTTACTTCTCGCAAATCCATTTCCACAAAGGATGAGAAGAACCCCGTTGACGAATACGATGAACTTGTTTTTCCAAACGTTGCTTTTCCTCATCTGGCATACCAACCAAGATATTACGACTTTGCCAAACTAAAACACCAAGAGTCATACCAATACATAAACCGAGTCCGATAGCGGCAAAAGGATGAAATAACAAGCCATACCGTACCGCTACCCAAGTAAAATACTCTCGTAAAAACTCAATTTCTGTACGTAAATTCCATAAGCACAAAGGTGCTAATGTTAGCCATAAAAACACGACTAACAACCATCGACCGTAAACCGTCAGTTTATGCAGTCTTTGTACCTGTCGAGCAAAAGATGAGTCAGATGAAGGTTGCTCTACTTCAGCCATAAGCATGGGGGAGGAATTGGGAGTTAGGAGTTAGGAGTTAGGAGTTAGGAGTTAGGAGTTAGGAGTTAGGAATTAGGAGTTATTAATCTTTAACCTTTGACCTTTGACCTTTGGCTTTTGACCTTTAACCTTTAACCTTTAACCTTTAACCTTTCTTTGACCTAACCGTTAACTGTTAACTGTTCACTGTTACCTGGAGAAGGAGGATTTGATTTTTCTTGACGTTCGCGCCACCAAGTTAGAAGTGTGCTAGCAATAAAAATACTAGAATATGCTCCAGTGATAAAGCCGATAATTAGCGCTAAAGCAAAGTTTTTTAAAGTTTCGCCACCGAATAGAAAAATTGCAACTAATGATAATAGAGTTGTGAATGTAGTATTTAACGACCGTCCCAAAGTTTGATTTACTGCATCGTCTACAACTTCGGTTATGGAACGATCGGGATTTGCTTCGAGAGTTTCGCGGATGCGATCGTAAATAACTACGGTATCGTTGACTGAGAAACCAGTAATGGTAAGTAATGCAACAATAAATAAGCTATCTACTTCTGTACCAAATAGTAATCCGAATATTGAGAAAAATCCAGTTGTCATGATCAGATCGTGGAAAGTCGCGACAATGGCAAAGACTGCATAATCCAACTTAAATCTAAAAGATAAGTAAATTACAATACCAGCAAAAGACACGAGTAAAGCCGTAATTCCAGTATTGAATAGCTGCTTTCCTAAAGTTGGTCCTACAGTATCAATCTGACTTTTCTGCGGGTCAAAAGCACCAATTTCTTTGCTCAAAGCAGCTTGCAACTGAGTACGCTGTTCTACATCCAAAGTTTTCGACCGAATCAATACGCCGTTTTTTTCACCAGTTGTACTATCGGCGATAATTTGAATGCTGCTGTCGGCTAAGCCCTGTGAGGTGACAACTTCTCGGACTTGATTGAGATCGATTAGTCGATCGCAGTTCGACGGCAAACTACAGTCTCGTTCAAACTGCAACCGCGTACCTCCCACAAAATCCAAACTAGGACGTAATGGTGCGCCAATTTGCTGCCAAGAAATCAGCATAGAGATAATGCCAGCTAAAATAATGGCACCAGAAATACTCCACCACAGAGTTCGCGATTTATTAATACTAAGTTTCATTTTGTTGCTACCTCTGCCTTATTTAAAGTTGGCAGGTTGGGACAAAAAAGTTCCGGTTTGCGTATTGATGGAATTGTGATTGCGATAAACATCAACGTGCGGCTACAAGTTACCGCTGTAAACATACTAACTACTACCCCTACGGCCAAAGTTACGGCAAAGCCTTTGACTAAACCAAATCCCAGCCAAAACAGCGCCGCACAGGCAATCAATGTAGTTACATTGCTATCTAAAATACTAGAAAATGCGCGGTAAAAACCAGATTCTACAGAGCGATACAGCGATTTACCCGCTCGCAATTCTTCCCTTGTGCGCTCAAATATTAGTACATTAGCATCAACAGCCATGCCAATACTCAGAACAAATCCAGCGATACCGGGTAAAGTTAAAGTTACACCAAGCAAAGCGAAACAAGCCCAAGTCAAAAGCGCATAAATTATGAGAGCTATATCAGCAATTACTCCTGGTAGTCTGTAATAAACCACCATAAATATTAATACTAAAATCAAACCGCCAACAGCGGCGTAAATACTGCGCTGGATGCTGTCTCTACCCAATGTCGCACCGACTGTACGGTTTTCGACAATTTCGATTGGTACTGGTAGCGAACCACCGCGCAACTGTACGGCTAAATCTTGAGCTTCCTGGGCTGTAAAGTTACCTTCAATTACAGCATTTCCACCGGCAATTCCCGTATTTGCAAATTGCGGGCCTACAGAAGCAGCACTAATTAAATCATTATCAAGAAAAATACCGATAGTGCGTCCCGTACCCGCGAGATTTTTAGTTAATTCCGCGAATAGTTTGCCACCTTCTTGATTAAACTGAAGTGCAGCACTCCAACTGGTACCACCTTGTTGGGGGTCTAAAGGATTGGCATTAACTAAATATTTACCCGTCAGGGGTGTTTCTAAACTTGCAAATAATTCAGCGATCGCCTTTTGATTGTTCTCAAGTTCTTGTTGGTTTTTCTCTATTGCAGCGTTATCTTTACTCGAACGTAACTCGTCTTGTTTGGCTTTAAGTTGCTGACGATTGGCTCGTAAAGCAAAAAGTTGAGTTTCCGTTCCCGGCTTTTGAGTCTTAAACTCTAATTGTGCGGTACCACCCAACACCCGCTCGGCTTGTTCTGGATTACTAACTCCAGGTAGCTGAACCAAAATTTTATCCGTTCCTGCGGTTTGGATTACGGGTTCGGAAACGCCCAGTCCGTTAACTCGATTACTGAGAACCGTTTGCACCGCTTCCAATTCCCGCTCGGTGATCTGCTTAATTTCTGGAGTCGTCTTGACCTGAATAGTCAGTTGCGAACCCCCCCGTAAATCCAGCCCTAAAGGTACCGGAATTGTAACTATTACCGTCACTGCGGCAATTACCAGAAATAGAATCAAGGCTAATAGCGATCGCTGTTTTTGCATACCATCCCCGCTTAATCGCGACAAACGCTATAATAGCGCTTCTTTATCAGTTATGAGTGAAGAGTTATAAATTTTACTGTTTTATAGGGAATTGGGTATTGGGTATTGGGAATTGGGAATTGGGTATTGGGTATTGGGTATTGGGTATTGGGAATTGGGTATTGGGTATTGGGAATTGGGTATTGGGAATTGGGTATTGGGTATTGGGAATTGGGTATTGGGTATTGGGTATTGGGTATTGGGTATTGGGTATTGGGTATTGGTAATTGGTAATTGGTAATTGGTAATTGGTAATTGGTAATTGGGTATTGTAGATAGCGAGCGAGACGCTCGCACTCCTAACTTTTTTTAAACTTTCGCTGCAACCATTTTTTCAACAGCTTCAACGATTTGCTCTGGTTGAACAATCGTTAATTTTTCCAAGTTACCGTTGTAAGGTGTGGGAATATCTTGAGAAGAAAGTCGCAGTACCGGCGCATCTAATTCATCAAACAAGCGTTCGTTGATTGAAGCAATAATTTCTGCTGCTACTCCCCCTGTCTTCATGCATTCTTCAACAATAATTACTCGGTGTGTTTTGCGTATGGATTCACCGATGGTATCAAAGTCTAAGGGTTTTAAAGAAATTAAATCAATAACTTCTGGGTCGAAACCAGATTTCTCTAAGGTTTTCACGGCTTGCATTACGTGATGGCGCATCCGGGAATAAGTAATGATTGTGACATCTTTACCGCTGCGGACAACTTCTGCTTTATTTAATGGCAGTAAATATTCTTCTTCGGGTAAATCTTCTTTTAAATTATAAAGTAGTACGTGTTCAAAGAACAATACCGGATTATTGTCGCGTATAGCTGATTTTAATAGACCTTTGGCATTATAAGGCGTGGATGCGGCAACAATTTTTAATCCCGGAACAGCTTGGAAATAAGCTTCCAAACGCTGGGAATGTTCTGCACCTAGTTGTTTTCCGACTCCACCCGGACCGCGAATTACTAAAGGAATTTTAAAGTTACCACCACTCGTGTAGCGCAACATCCCAGCATTATTAGATATTTGGTTGAAGGCTAGTAGCAAAAAGCCCATATTCATGCCTTCTATGATCGGTCTTAACCCAGTCATTGCAGCACCGATCGCCATTCCCGTAAAACTATTTTCGGCGATCGGTGTATCCAATACTCTCAATTCACCATATTTTTGGTATAGGTCTTTGGTAACTTTGTAGGAACCACCATAGTGTCCGACATCTTCACCAAGTATCATCACGGTTTTATCTCGTGCCATTTCTTCATCAATGGCTTGTTGTAAAGCATTAAAAAATAGTGTTTCTGCCATTAGACCAAAAAGAGAGGAATATTGCTTTAGAATCTTATCGCGTCTCCGTAAAAAATACGGTAAAAATAGTATGAGTTATGCAAAAATATTAAATTACCAATTGTTGTGGCATTAACATCCCGTATTGTTCACAGTGACCCCGACATTCTAGGGTAGCCTAGATCATTCGCTTTCACGAATTACGAATTACGAATTATACTCACGCCTCTACCTGCTAGACTATCGTATTGCTGCTCCGTCTTTTCCATTTAAGTTGACTCGCCCTATGGATTCGATGCCTTTGCCTTCCGTCAATGAAGAATTAGCAGATCTAGAAATTTTTTTGGCAATTCAGGCACGGCAGGTCAAAGCTTTAGACATACTGTACGATCGCTACGGCAGACTCGTATACAGCACGGCAGTTCAGATCCTCAACAACATTGAAGAAGCCGAAGAGGTGACTCAAGAAATATTCCTTCGCCTTTGGCAGCGCAGCGACATCTATCAGCCTTCTAAAGGATCGCTCAGCAGCTTTCTGATCACCATGACTCGATCGCGTTCCATTGATCGAGTACGATCGCGCCAGTCCAGCCAGCGAAAACTTCAGCGATTTCAAACCTTCTCAGAGGGCGCACCAGACTACAATCCCCCGTTAGAATTTGTTACTGTGGAGGAGCGAACTCAGCTAGTCCGTGAGGCGCTTAAACAGCTTTCACCCGCAGACAGACAGCTGCTACAAACCGCCTATTATGACGGACTGAGCCAGTCAGAGATAGCGAAGCGAGACGACATTCCCCTCGGCACAGTCAAATCCCGCGCTCGTCAAGCCCTCAAAAAGCTTCGCGCAGCACTCAACTCTCTCGTTTGATCGCTCCTATGCCAACCTAAACCACTATGATTCGCGACGATGACAACCCCAACCAAACCGATTTAGTAGCAGGCTTTATTCTCGACGATCTGAGTCATGAGGAAGCCGATCGCTTAAATCAGGCGATCGCACAATCCCCTGCGATCGCGAGTGAAATCGAGTCCTTTCGAGAAGCGTTTGCGCTGCTTCCCTACGATATGCCGCTGCTAGAACCCTCCGCTCGCCTCAAGGACAAAATTATTAGTGCGGCGCTTCAGTCAGCAGCCGTCCCTCATCCAGACCCGCCTCCTGCCAATGTTGTTCCCTTCGCCCCAAGTCGCCGCAATTGGAAACAATGGATACCTGCGATTGGCACGAGTATTGCAGCCGGAGCAGTCATAGCGCTGGGGTTAAACCAGGTTCAACTGAGTCGGCAGGTTCAGCAAACGGCTGCCCTTCAACAACAGCTTGAAGCCAAGAATACCGAGCTAAAGCGGCTTCAGAGTGAACTGCAAGCGAATCAAGGAGCGATCGCACGGCTCAGTCAACCGGGTACACAGATATATTCGCTGGTTGGCGCAACCCCAAAAAACAGCCGTCTTGCTACGGCTCGCCTCTTGGCAAAATCGGGCGATCGCACCGTGACGCTCGTTGCTCAAGGGATGCCCAAGCTCTCAGACAATCAAATCTATCGGCTTTGGTCAGTTGCCAAGCCCTCCTCTGCTCCGGTGTACTGCGGACAGTTTCGCCAAGATGACAGCGGTACGGCACAATGGATCGCTCCAAATGCAGCCTGCACGAAGAACCCTTCGCAGTTGCTGATCACGCTGGATGCTCCGACCGATCCAATCACCTCAGCGGGCCCATTAGTGATGCGAAGCAGTTAAGCAATCGAGGTAGTGCAGGCGGGGACATTAGACCCTTCACAAGCGGCGTTTCACGGCTTTGGAATCCAAGCCCTATCGCTAGATTTGCCATGCTCTAGAAATTAGATTAATCCGATTGCATTCTCGCTTCGTAAATTGATCGAGAGCCAAGCTTAGGCTTTGTTCCTGCCCTGATGAGTCACTGACCATCAAGGCGCTGCTCTCAAAAAATACCCTCTCTAATCACCAGAACAGATCGAAGCACGAGTTGAGGAGGGATACGAGTTGAACGCTTATATCAAATCTATTCTCACACCTCAGCAAATGCAGGAGCAGCGAGATGCGCTCAAAGCATCAAGTCCTTGCTCGTCTTTTTTCGTTTTTAATCCGGAACTTTTTCGTGAACTCAGCATCGATGTGGGCGTGCGCCCCGACCTGGATAAAAGGCTGCGAGAAGATACGAATGGCACTACTAACTTTTAAGTAGTCCTTAGAATTCAAGGTCTAGCGCCAGATTTTTTATATTTGAAAAAAAGATCCATCCGATCGCAATCTCGCTTCGTATACCTATTGAAGGCTGCTCGGACTTAGGCATCTTCCTAAGACAAAAGATTCGGCTTTCGTTTTCCCCTTACCTTCCCCAAAGAAAACAATGAAACTCTCCAACTCTTTCAAATTCGCGAACAAATTTGCAGGCATTGCGGCTGCACTGCTACTGATGCCAATCGCCGTAGCTTGCGAAAACCAGAATACTACCACTACGCCAGCCCCCACTACCCAGGCGACTCCATCCACGACCGAAGGCACCGCGCCCGCGCCAAGCCAGACAATTGTGGAGACGGCGATCGCCAACGGTTCCTTCAACACCCTAGTTGCCGCTGTAAAAGCTGCCGATCTGGTCGATACGCTCAATGGGGCAGGACCTTATACCGTGTTTGCTCCGACCGATGAGGCGTTTGCTGCACTCCCTGCCGGGGTGTTGGACAAGCTCTTGCTGCCTAAGAATAAAGCAGTGTTGACCAAGATCCTCACCTACCACGTGGTTGCTGGCAATGTTCCTGCGAGCGCGGTCAAGACAGGGCCGGTGCCCAGCGTTGAGGGTGCAAATTTGAACCTGACGGCCGATGCAGGAAACGTCACTGTGAATGGTGCCAAGGTTGTGCAAGCTGATGTGGCAGCCAGTAACGGCGTTATCCATGTGATTGACGCAGTGCTGCTACCGCCTAATTTGGATCTTTCTACGCTGTAGTAGCTACTAATAGCACCTGTATTCGTGTTCCTTTCAACCCACTTAGCTCGGTTCAACTGTCAAAACGTTTCAGTGTGGGAGGCAATTGTTAAGTACCAGTTAGGTAAGCTACCTCTGCCGGAACCACCCGAAACATATTTACCTAAACAACGCGATCTTCATCAAATTACCAGTCTTACTCTTGATGAAAGCAGTGTAGTTCAACTGGCTAAGCTGCCACCATTGCACCGCGATCCGTTTGATAAAATGCTTATCTGTCAAGCATTACAGAATGGTTTGACTATTGCGACAATAGATGCAGCAGTTCGTGCCTACTCAATCAATGTTGTGTAACAGCGCAGAGCTTATTGGTAGGAATTCGAGGTTATCTGCTGCCGCACAATTTCACCGTTAGACCGCCATCCCTAAAACAGCACTTCTACTTCGACATTACCCCTGCGTCAAGGTAGCAAAAACATCGAATTCATTTGATCAAACTGTAATAACCCTTGTTTGAGCTTGAGATTCTAGCTTAAGTTTGGGAATGACGCGAATTTCCACATCACTACCGAGAGCATTCAAGAATTTAAATAGTCGGTCGGTCGAGAAGCCTGAGAGTTTTCCATTTAACAGAGTAGAGACTTTAGGCTGGTCAATCCCAAGGATCTTTGCTGCTTCAGTTTGAGTTAATCTCTTAGCATCAATCAAGTTACTGATTTGTCGGACAAGTTCCGCTTTAATCAGCAATTCATCAGAGTTTGCAAGTCCTAAATCTGTAAAAACATTACCACTGCTAGATTGCACCTTAATTTCCTCGCTCATCCTCATCCTCCTCTAAACGCTGCTTATAGTACTGATCGTGATGCTCTTTTGCACGCTTTAGGCCTGTCTCAATAAGTTCAATATCTTGCTTGGGAGTCGCAATCCCGTGCTTAGACTTTTTCTGAAAGACATGTAACACATACACAACTTCCTCAAATTTAACGGTGTAGGGGTTGAGATTACAATCGGTTTCATAGCCTTTTACCAAGAAGAATTCCCTATCTCAATTAGAATCCCGTCCAAGTCTCGGACGTAAGCGATCGTTTGTCCCCAAAACATAACTTTGGGTTCTGTATAAGCTACAGCCCCTGCATTAATAGCTTTTGCAAATGCATCTGTCACATTATCTGTAACTAAACAAACTTCAATTCCAGCCGGTAAGTTAGAGGGATTATTTTCCTGAAATCCTTTTGGCAAGTTTGCTTTGACCGCTTCATTCGCAGCAAAATGCAGAGCGGCTCCCTCCATTTCCATTTCGGCAAATAGCCCGTTTTCGTGAATAAACCGCTTCTTGAAGCCAAATGCTTTCTCATAAAACGATCGCCCGAAAAAAACTGGACTGTTGCATCCCTCGCAGAACAGGTACCGATGTCGCGATCGGCATTTGCAGCCAGATTCACCGAACTGGTTGGACAACCGCCCATGCAATATCTGACAACCTGGCGTATGCTCAAAGCAACAGAACTATTACGCGAAAGTCAGTTAGGGCTAAAAAATGTAGCTACTTTAATCGGATACGAGTCAGAAGTATCTTTCAGTAGAGCATTTAAGCGATGGGCTGGCGTTGCTCCTAGTTTTTATCGTCAGGATTACTATGTATCCAAACTATCACCATCTTCTGCTGAATAATCAAAGATTAATCTTTGCTTGACAACAAATAAGCTTAGGAATTGTCACTTCTACAGATTAAAACCGCTATAGTTATAAAATTCGATTCAACAGTAACCTAGAATAAAATCAATACATCCAAAATAGAGAGCGTTGCAATTCTCAACTAGAATCACAACGCTCTGCGATAATTAGTTACCAAAGACCTAACTGTAAGATTTAACGATTGAAATAAATTGAATCTTCTACAGAATTAACTCGATCTACGCTTGCACCGGATTCATTTGTTCCAGAAGCTGCGGAAAGCCGATCCTCTGGGAACCTTCTTGGTCTTCCTGGTTTGCGTTTGTGTCTTTGATTAATTGATTTTTCGCTCGCTTCGGCCAATTCCTCTGGCGTACATTTCAACAAGCGCAACGCATCCCAGTATTTTTTCGGGGTCATAGTTGGTTCGGTTCGCCCCGCTTCCCAGTTGCGAACGCTTGTTTCGCTGATTGCAAGCCTGAACGCCACCTCTGCACGGCTGAGTCCAGCACGTTCTCTCAGGACTTGCATATCCATATCTAAATGCTCCCTTTTTAAAACTCATTAATTGGATTTATTAAATCAATTGACGTATAAAATGCCAATTGAAAATTTTTTGTTAACTATATTATTTTATAGGATAATGTATACCCGTATAGCAATCTGACCATGCTGCAATCTTGTAATATCTTTTAGCTTTAGCAGCTTTTTTCTGTTTTATTTTAATTATTTTAATTAAACTTATATACAAAGATAGATGTTTTAGATCCAGTCATATATATTAAATTGAATTCCTCCGATTTACGCCCATTTATTAGGCGATCAACTTAGCCATGCGACCGATCGCGATGAGACTTTCTTGAGTAAACAGTTTGTAGATACTAAAAATGATTGATGTTTCGATTTATTAATTATTAATTATTAATGTCTCGACGCAAAATTTTACATCGAGACTAATGTTTTCATTTTTGTTAACTAGACGTTTCCACTACTGTGGATTTATCTCAACCATCGAGCTGCATCTTTGGCGTGATAGGTTAAAATCAAATCGGCACCAGCGCGTTTAAAACTCGTTAAAGTTTCAAGTGCTACCCGTTCTTCGTCAATCCAGCCATTGAGGGCTGCGGCTTTAATCATTGAGTATTCGCCGGAAACATTGTAAGCCGCGACTGGTAGATTGCAAGCTTGTTTGACTTGCCAAATTATGTCCATATAAGACAAAGCAGGCTTGACCATTAACATATCGGCACCTTCGGCAATATCTAATTCTATTTCTTTGATGGCTTCGCGGGAGTTTGCGGGGTCCATTTGATAAGTTCTGCGATCGCCAAATTGCGGCGATGAATCGGCCGCATCACGGAATGGCCCATAGTATGAAGAAGCATATTTAGCAGCGTAAGACATAATCGGCGTATCCTGGAAGCCAGCTTCATCCAAACCTACCCGAATAGCCTGCACGAAACCGTCCATCATTCCAGAAGGGGCGATAATATCAGCACCAGCTTTAGCTTGGGATACCGCTGTTTTTTTGAGCAATTCTAAGGTCGGGTCGTTCAAAACTCTACCGCTTAAATCGCCTACCTGTAAATAACCGCAATGACCGTGACTGGTATACTCACACAAACAAGTGTCAGCAATCACAATCAAATCCGGAACTGCTTCCTTAATAGCAGTAGAAGCTTTTTGCACGATACCACAATCATGCCAAGCACCTGTCGCTTCTACGTCTTTGTCTTCAGGAATTCCAAATAAAATAACGCCGGGAATTCCTAATTCGTAAACTTCCTTTGCTTCTTCAACAATTTTGTCAACAGAAAGTTGAAAAACTCCCGGCATCGATTTTACTTCTTTAGCTATCCCTTCACCCGGTACGGCAAATAAAGGATAAATTAAATCGCTGGTGGTTAATACGGTTTCGCGTACCATGCGGCGCAATTGAGGATGGGTACGCAGACGACGAGGACGATGGTTAGGAAACATAGCTTTTATAAACCGGAAAGAAAATTTTTATGGACGCAATTCAAAGCGTCACAAACTGAGAACAAAATTATACTTAGAAAGGGCAAACTACAAACAGCGCTTAACTGTCCAATGCCCTACTGTCTCTCGAAGATGTAGGGCAATTTTGTTTTTTACCGCTAGATGTATATATATCTCAAAAAAGGTAACAAAATCTATGTTGAAAATATTCTTTGAATAACTATAAAAATATACCTAATTAATTATTTTGCTAATGAGTAAACAACCATTTTGTAAATAGATTGTAATAACTCGTAATATTGCTATTAAAAATTAATTAAATTGTTTTTCTAAGAAAATTTGATTAAGTTCGGGAGTAGGGAATAGGGGATTAGGGAATAGGGAGTAGGGAATAGGGAGTAGGGAATAGGGAGTAGGAAGTAGGAAGTAGGGAATAGGGAATAGGGAGTAGGGAATAGGAAGTAGGAAGTAGGGAATAGGGAATTAGGGAATTAGGGAGTAGGGAGTAGGAAGTAGGAAGTAGGGAATAGGGAAGTAGGAAATATATAAAAAATGAATGCACATTTGAAAGTGGCTCGAAAAAGATTATTTTTAAGAAAATAGAAAGGCGTTACGTTGCAAATGTTGCAATGCCAGTAGTACGTAAAGCCACTTAACAAGAAGAGAAAGTGTGAGGAATGTAAGTGAAGCTATTTATGTATCGACCTTATCCAAATAGAGAATTTTGTTAAAAGACTCTAAAGATGAAAGGATAGCGAAAAGGTTTCTCTGAGTCTCCTAAAACGTGAGAAAGCGCCCAAATTGTAAGTCCCCAATGGACGAGAAACCATATACCAAATAAAAATCCGAGCAAACCGAAAGTAACCGTAGCTAATACTCCGATAATTAGTCCACAGAGCCAAACATTAAAATGGAAATTGATGGCTTCTTTGGCATTACTCTTCACAACTGGATCTTCAGTGGTAAAAAGTATAAAAATGGGAACGGCGATAGATACTACCGTAGAGCTAAAGAAAATTGCGCCGTGAGATATTGCTGATAAAAGCTTTCGCTTGTCGGTATCGTACATTTTATCCTCCCTGACATTAGGCTTTTGAATTATATAACGAACCGATTACCTTGATAGTTGTCTTAAGATTAAAAGACTCCTGCTTAATTAGAAAAGTTAAGTTTTAGTTAGAATACAATCAAACAAATACCTTATGTCAACTGAACTTGAGAAAGAAATTTACGAAGAAGTTGAACGTCGTCGCAATTTTGCCATTATTTCTCACCCAGATGCTGGTAAAACCACGCTGACTGAAAAATTACTTTTGTACGGAGGTGCAATTCACGAAGCTGGTTCTGTAAAAGCTCGTCGGGCGCAGAGAAAAGCAACTTCTGACTGGATGGCAATGGAACAGCAGAGGGGTATTTCGATTACCTCAACAGTGTTGCAGTTCGAGTACAAAAATTGCCAAATTAATTTATTAGATACTCCCGGACACCAAGACTTTAGTGAAGATACATATCGGACTCTCAGCGCTGCCGACAATGCGGTAATGTTGATTGACGTAGCCAAAGGTTTGGAACCCCAGACGCGAAAATTATTTGAAGTTTGTAAATTGCGGGGTATTCCAATTTTTACTTTCGTGAATAAACTCGACCGTCCGGGAAGAGAACCA
>NZ_JAYGHM010000070.1:0-9950 GCF_034931125.1 Rivularia sp. UHCC 0363
TAACTCCCTCTCCGCTTGTCCCCAAAACGCGGTATATTTTGTGATATGAGCATTGGGGGTAAAGGATAGATGCCAAAAATTATAGCTATCCTCAACGGTAAGGGAGGAGTTGGTAAAACCACTACCTCAATTAATCTTGCTGCATCTTTCGCGGAGAAAAAAAAGGTACTTTTGGTAGATGCGGATGTCCAAGGTTCGGCTAGTTGGTGGTTCTCTAGGAGTGATTCGGGGATGGGCTTCGATTTATCTCAAGAGACAAATCCCAAATTATTAAGTAGTTTACGTTCTATAAAAGGTTACGATTTAGTAGTAGTCGATACGCCCCCAGCGCTGCATTCTCAAGCATTAGCAGCAGTAATCACAAATGCAGATTATTTGGTTTTGCCAACACCCCCAGCACCAATGGATTTAGCCGCTTTGATTGAAACGGTCAAAGAAGCAGTCACTCCTGCGGGTACTCCCCATCGAGTGCTGTTAACAAAAGTGGATACGCGAAGTTTGAGAGAAGCGATCGAAGCTCAAAATACTCTTTTACAGTTGGGAATTCCCGCTTGTAATGCGTTTATTCGTATTTACAAAGCCCATGAAAGAGCGGCGCTTGAGGGTGTTGCGATTACTCAATGGCGAGGGAAAAACGCACGGGAAGCGGAGTCTGACTATCGTCGTGTGGCTGATGAATTACAGCGTGATTGGAGGAAATAATGGCTAAAAAAAATCTTTCAGATTTAATCCAAGAAGAATCAAACAAAACTACTCAAGGTAAATCAACGATTGATGTCCCTGCATCGGAGGTAAAAGAAGTGAACAAAGAAAACACCGCTTCTGATATTGATTTAGAAGCTACTGTCAAAGAATTGCAAGAAACTTTAAACAAAACTAAAAAAAACGAAGAAACTTTACGTCAGCAAGCTAAAGAATTTGAATCTACAATTGCTAAACAGGATAAATTATCCAAGCAGTTGCAAAAAGAAGTAGAAGAAGCTAAAAAAATTGGAGATTTACAAGATACTCTCGAAGGATTAAAACAAGAATTAAAAACAGCGCGTGAAAACGAAAAAAGCTTAGAGAAGCTAATTGGAGAGTTACAGTTAACTTTAAAAGAGAAAGATGAATTGGCAGAAAAGCTCACCGTAGAACTTTATGCAGCGAAAAAAGATGCTTTACAGTTAGCAGAAGCAAATACCAAACTGACAGCAGAAATGAACGCAGCCCAGAAAATTGCTGAGATGCAACCGGCTTCCAGACAACCAGCTTCCAAACAACCTGCTGCTAAACAACGAGTTCCCAATCAATCTGCTATAGTTCAACCCAAGAAAGATTACTCATCCACATTATCCTATAGAAAAAGTTACTCTCGTCCAACTGGGCCATTACCCGAACATCAACCCCAAGATTCTGATAATTCCGCTCCGATGTGGTTGTTGGATTAATCAATTAACAATTAACAATGACCTAACAAAAATCTAAAATCTAAAATCTAAAATTTCCTGTGCCGTAACTTCTGGCTGTTCTAAATGGGGAACGTGTCCGCTATATTTAATCCAAGTTAGTGTACTATGAGGAATTGCCCGTTCAAATTTTTGGGCATCCTTAGTACCTAATATTTTATCTTCATCTCCCCACAGTATCAGTGTTTCTTGCTTAATTTCTTCTAGTTGCTTTGCTTTAAAGGCTTGATAACCGCCACTTTTTGTAAAAGTAATTAAAGCTTGACTCCAGTTAGGCATTTCTAAATGTAACGCACCACAAAATAAAGCATCTTGAGTTGCTAATTGTTTATTTTTATAAGCTGTGCGGCTGATGCTTTGACGTACTTTACGATTTTTCAAAAATTCTGTTGCGAAATAATCTAACGGTGGAAACATCAATTTACTTACAGGTGAACTACCCGTCAAACCAGCACTATCAATTAATACCAATTTTTTAACTACTTCTGGATAAGCCAAAGTAAAATCAATCGCTGCTGCTCCTCCCATTGAAGCACCGACTAATATTACAGGTTGATTAATTAAGCTTTTCCAAAAACAATAAAGATGGGTTTTAATTTCATTGGGGCTGTTTATCCCCGCAACTCGATCGCTAAAGCCAAAACCTAATAAATCAACAGCCCAAGTTTCATTTTGTGCTGCTAGTAATGGTAACAAACGACGGTATTCCAACACCGAACTATCAAAACCGTGTATAAGTAAAAACGGCGTACCACCATTACCTTGATGCACGTAAGTTGTATTAATTGGCTGTTCGCTTAAGGGAGTTGTCAGAGGTGTTTGCTGTAGGATTTTAGCAAGAGCAATTGAACCAGGTTCCGTTAATTGCTCAACCCCAGCAGGAAGAAATTTTGGAAACTTAGTAAGCATAAATATTATTTTATCTTGTGGTGTGTCCTTAAAAGAGTTAGAAGTTAGGAGTTAGAAGTTAGAAGCTAAATCACCCTCACTCTGGCTATGGTGGGGCTACTCAAACAAAGCCCACCTGCGTGGGCTGAATTAAGCGCATCTTTATGCAGAAATGTTATAAGTTTTTTGATAGCGTTATCCGCGAAATTAGTGCAGCATTAAACCCTACGGATGATAGCTAAAATTACTCATAGGCTTAGTGGAAGTGATTCGTATTCTTCATAAATTCTGACAGCAGCTTCTAGGTATCGATCTAATAGACGACGATTGGATGTATCAGGTAATAATAATTCAACAGCCGATATAGCTTCCATTATTCCACCATGCTCTTCTCCATCTTTAAAAGCTGAGATAGAACCCCACAGTCGAGCTATGGCAGTTTGGATTTCTTCCCTTCCAGGGATATACCATGTTTTTTGACTAATCTCAAGACACTGTAAAGAAGTCAAAACATTTTGCTTCTCCATTGCTTGCAGAATATGTTTATTAAGCTTGGAGAGTTTGTCCGATTTAAATTCAGATTAATATATTTCTATGCATTCTACTGCCCATTCGATTGCCAAACTATAGTGATATTTTTGTAGTTTGAGTGCAATTGGATAAGCCCACATTATGCTTTTTTGCGTTATATTTTGTTTTATTTTGTCTATTATTTCTTTCATAACTGTAACTATGTCTAGCGATCGCCATTTACAAACATTACTAATATCAGATGTAAGATATCTAATTTAACTTTGCTTCAAACTAGCAATAGCATCAGAAGTTATTTGCTTAATAGCCGCTAAATCAAGCTGTATAGTATCACTTTCACATCCCAACCATAAGAGATACTCGATATTTCCAGCAGGACCAGTAATAGGCGACCAAGTTAAACCTTTGTAAAACCATCCTAACTCTATAGCAGTTTGCAAAACTTGAAAAATTGCATCAGCTTGGTCATTCGGGTTACGCACAACCCCTTTCTTTCCAACTTTGTTTTTTCCAACTTCAAACTGTGGTTTTACTAACAACAAAGCTTCGCGAGGAGATTGTAAAAGTTGCCACAGCGCAGGCAAAATTTTAGTTAAAGAAATAAACGATACATCTACCACAGCCAAATCAGGAAATTCTTTTTCCTCATCTCCCCCTCTCCCCATCTCCCCATCTCCCCCTCTTCCCCCTCCCTCCTCGACTCCATACAAATCCTCCGGAGTCAAATGCCGTAAATTAGTACGTTCACGTAAAACCACCCGCGCATCATTTCGCAAACGCCAATCAACTTGTCCGTAACCGACATCAATACCGTAAACTAATTTAGCACCCGCTTGTAGCAAACAATCAGTAAATCCACCAGTAGAAATCCCGCCATCCAGACAAACACGTCCTTTTACAGGAATAGAAAAACTATCCAAAGCCTTAACTAACTTTTCCCCACCACGAGAAACAAAACGCGACTTTTGCTTAACCTTAATTTCCGCAGCTACATCAACAGACGTTCCCGCTTTATCCACCAACTGATTATCAACTTGTACCTCACCAGCTTGAATCAACCGTTGCGCTTGCTGACGAGACGAAGATAAACCGAGTTCTACTAATAAAACATCAAGTCTTTGTTTAGTCATTGGGGTGTTGAAAGTTAGGAGTTAGGAGTTAGGAGTTAGGAGTTAGGAATTTATCCCAACACCCTCTCTCCTTGTCTCCCCATCATAATTAAATGTCCGTTTCGCTCAACTCTCTAGTCATATAGTCAAAAGGTTCGTCTACAAAGCTGGTATCGTCAATACCCGCAGATGCAACTTGCTCTTTGACCATATCTTTCATGATTTGGATACCGGCAACTGTAGGAGCGATCGGCACTCCTAAAGAGTTGTAAGTTTCGCGTAATCCTTGCAATACTCGCTCGTCCAACACGTCCATGCTGCCAGCAACTAAAGCATAAGTTGCATAGCGCAAGTAATAATCCATATCCCGCAGACAAGCCGCATAACGACGAGTTGTATAAGCGTTTCCACCGGGACGAATCAATTCTGGCTGGTCTTCAAATAACTTAACAGCAGATTCTTTGACGATGAAAGCTGCATTGGAATTAATTGCAGCAGCAGCTTGTACTCTTTGGGTACCGCTTTCAAAATAAGATTTAAGCGAATCTACTGCATTTCTATCGAAATACCGACCGCTCACGTCATAATTCTTAATTAAATTTGTTACGGCATCTTGCATTTTTATTATCCCCCAATCATTTTAATGGCTACGATTTGATATTAATTTGGCTAATATTCCATCAAAAACCTATTTTGTGGTAACTTAACCAAAAACTGGCACAAAAGCAATCCATACTACTTAAGGATTTTATGCCAAAGTTGACCCTCAGAAGATGAACTTTTATTTTTGTGTAGATGATTTATTAAAAGGTTAACATGACCTTTAGAATAGACTTTCTGTAACAAATGATACTCTTTTTGGTCTTCCCTCTATTTAGGATATTCCAGGTGTGTCAACAAGTGGTTTCAGCAACAGAAGGGTCAACAGTTTTTGAAGATTTCAGTTTTAATCCATTGCGTATCGGCAAATAAGGAGTAACCATGACAACCCCACAAGAAGTCTTGAAAATGATTCAAGACAATAAAATTCAGATGATCGATCTGAAATTCATCGATATGCCAGGGATTTGGCAGCATTTAACAATGTTCCAAGACCAGATCGATGAAAGTTCCTTCACCGAGGGTGTACCATTCGACGGTTCCAGCATCAGGGGTTGGAAAGCCATTAACGAGTCAGATATGTCAATGGTGTTAGATCCAAATACTGCTTGGATCGACCCTTTCATGCAAGAACCCACCCTCAGTATTGTATGTAGTATTAAAGAACCCCGCACGGGTGAATGGTACGATCGCTGTCCTCGGGTAATTGCTCAGAAAGCAATTGATTATTTAGTAGCATCCGGTGTCGGTGATACGGCATATTTCGGTCCAGAAGCGGAATTTTTCATCTTTGACGATGTTCGCTTTGACCAAACCCAGAACTCAGGCTACTACTACGTAGATTCTGTAGAAGGGCGTTGGAATTCCGGTAAAGATGAAGGTCCCAACCTCGGTTACAAGCCAAATTATAAATCGGGTTACTTCCCCGTTGCTCCAACTGACACCTCGCAAGATATGCGGACGGAAATGCTGCTGACCATGTTAGAATGCGGCGTTCCCATTGAAAAGCATCACCACGAAGTTGCTACAGGTGGTCAGTGCGAATTGGGTTTCCGTTTTGGTAAGCTAGTTGAAGCAGCCGATTGGTTGATGACTTACAAGTACGTAATCAAGAACGTAGCTAAGAAATACGGTAAATCAGTTACCTTCATGCCCAAGCCCGTATTCCAAGATAACGGCTCCGGTATGCACACCCATCAATCTATCTGGAGAGACGGCAAGCCTTTGTTTGCAGGCGATAGTTATGCAGGAATGAGCGAAATGGGACTTCACTACATTGGTGGAATTCTCAAGCACGCACCAGCACTTTTGGCATTGACTAACCCCAGCACCAACTCTTACAAGCGATTGGTACCCGGTTACGAAGCACCAGTAAACTTGGCTTACTCCCAAGGAAACCGTTCCGCTTCCGTGCGTATTCCTCTGGCTGGCGACAACCCCAAAGCTAAGCGTTTGGAATTCCGTTGTCCCGATGCAACTTGTAACCCCTATCTAGCCTTTGCTGCGATGCTTTGTGCTGGTTTAGATGGCATTAAAAATAAAATCCATCCCGGTGAGCCTTTAGATAAGAACATCTACGAACTTTCTCCAGAAGAACTAGCTAAAGTTCCTTCTACACCAGGTTCTCTAGATTTAGCTTTAGAAGCTCTTGAAAAAGACCACGATTTCTTAATCGAAGGTGGAGTATTCACCCAAGACTTCATAGAAAACTGGATTTCTTACAAGTTAGACACCGAAGTCAACCCCATGCGTTTACGTCCTCATCCTTACGAATTTTCGCTTTATTACGATTGTTAATTTGGGAAACAAGAAAACTAGCACTCTACGAATTTAGATCCCCCCAACCCCCCTTGGAAAGGGGGGCTTTGATCAATTCCAAATGATTAAAAATCATAAATTAAGCCACCCGTCTAAAGGTGGCTTTTTTTGGCTCTTGGAGAGGATGAGGGGTGAGATGATGGGGAGAAAATTCTTAATTATTAACTCTTAACTCCTCACTCCTAACTCCTAACTCCCGTCAGGGCTTTAGCTCATCGTCGCACAGCTGGTGTCATAGCTCATCCACCCAGCGGGGGTTATCTTTCCTTGAGTTGGGTTCCAATAGCGAGACGTTTCTTCAGGAAGACCAAGTTGCTCTCCCACACGTCCGAGCATTGATTGCTGACGATTTTTAATTGTTTGATAATGACCTTGCATTAACGCACGCGCTTTTTCTTGGATATTCATATGTACTCCTTATATTTAATCAATATTTAGTAAGATTATTTTTGCTTTCCTCTATCTTACAATCAATTCTGTAACAATGGCTACGGTTTTCCAACTTTGTTATCAAAAGAATATATAAAGTTATATGAACTGTGTTAGTCTCTGTGTGGGAATCTATGTTGAGAGGATATAAATGCTGCAAATTATCTGCTGTCAACTTGTCAGCTAAAGACAGTAAGTTATGTTTAGATATGGTTAATAACTTGCGAATAGAGCCAATATCTAATAACGAAATTTTGGCGATAAGCCTTCGGCATGGCTTCGCTAACGCCATACTATCTTGAAGGGATATAATCTGGTGTCTGGTAGTGCGACGCTGGTTGTAACGAGCGACCAAGATGGTCGCACTACCAATGTCTTATCCATCATATTTAATGTGGTGGAGTACTAGTCTTGATAAGAACCGGAGGCAGAGCCTCTAAATCCTAGCTCCCAGGCTCGATCTGGGAACCATAATAAACCCGCGCAGGCGGTGAATCCACCCCCGTGCTGAGGAACACGACCGTTGAGGGGAGTGGTGTTAGCGGAGCTAGGCGTTAGCCTTACCCGGAGGGGTTTTGCTTGTGTAGCAGCGGTAACAAAGCGCCAACTATCTAATCAGAAATCCGGGTTCTATACGTAAATCCCCATCTATACTAGTTAATATTAATTTTAGTTACTATTCCTAAATTCTAAATTTCCTAATGCTATACAGACGATTTGGACGCACCGAATTACAAATGCCTGTTTTCTCCTGCGGTGGGATGCGATATCAATACAAATGGCAAGATGTCCCCCAAAAAGAGATTCCTCACAAAAATCAGGAAAATTTGGAAGCAACAATTGAAAAATCTTTAGAAATCGGTATCAACCATATTGAAACTGCTCGCGATTACGGTACTTCTGAGATGCAGTTAGGGAAAATCCTACCTAAATTTCCTCGCGATCAATTAATAATCCAAACTAAAGTAGGTCCAAAGGCAGATGCAAAACAATTTGAAAAGACTTTAGAACAATCTTTCAAAAATCTGCGTTTAGACTATATTGATTTATTAGGAATTCACGGTATTAACAATGCCGAAACTTTAGAAAATACGATGCGTCCCGGTGGTTGTTTAGATATTGCCAGAAAGTTTCAAGCCCAAGGGAAAATTAGATTTATTGGCTTTTCTACACACGGACCAACGGATATTATTGTCGAAGCAATTAATACTAATCAATTTGATTATGTTAACCTGCATTGGTATTACATTAATCAAGATAATTGGGCTGCAATAGAAGCTGCTACCGATCGCGATATGGGAGTATTTATCATCAGTCCTTCCGATAAAGGTGGTAAACTTTACGATCCACCAGAGAAGTTAGTTAAGCTTTGCGCTCCTTTATCACCGATGGTATTTAATGACTTATTTTGTTTGAGTCATCCTCAAGTACACACTTTATCATTAGGTGCAGCGAAACCAACGGACTTTGACGAACATTTGAAAACCATTAATTTATTAGATCGAGCTTCAGAAATATTACCGCCAATTTTAACTAGATTAGAGCAAGAGGTGATCGCCACTTTAGGAGAAGATTGGGCGAAAAATTGGCACGTCGGCTTACCCAAGCACGAAGAAACACCAGGAAACGTAAATATTCCAATAGTCTTGTGGTTGCGGAATTTGACTGTTGCCTACAACATGAAAGAATATGCAAAAATGCGCTATAACCTTTTAGGAAGCGGGGGACATTGGTTTCCCGGTAATAAAGCCAATCAAATCGATCAATTAGACTTGCGATCGTGCTTGCAAAATAGTCCTTATGCCGATAGAATTCCCGGTATCCTTGCAGAAGCAGATCGGATTTTAGGGGGTGAAGAAGTAAAACGGTTATCGCAAAGTTGATAGTTGTTAGTTGATAGTAGTTATATTCACCTTTATCTACTAAGCTGTTACGCATTTAATTTGTATAATACTAGCGAGCAAGATGCATGTCCTTACGGACACGCTGCGCTACCGCACTACAATATTTTCAGGTTTTCCTGTTATACAATTTAGCTGCACATCAGCTTAACTATAGAAATCCTGGATAATTAGTAAAATTGTAAGTAGTGGGCTAGTGCAACGTATCCGTAAGGACAAGCATCTTATACAAATTGTGTATTAGGCTACGCTTAATCGCCCTCACTCTAGAAGAGTGGGGCTAACCCAACGAAGCCCACCTGCGCGTTGCTCAATTTAGCGCATCTTTATAAAGAAATGTTATTACTCTTTAATACAAGCGAGCAAGTTGAATTATATTTACACTAGATGATAATCCAGTCCGTGCAGGCGGACTTTGTTTGTGTAGCCAATCATATTTACTAATAACCAACTAAAACAACCTTCCATAACAAGCGATACACTTATTATCCAAATTCGCTTCATTCTTCAACCAAGCCCACATTTGATCGCCAAATGAAAAATGCCACCATTCTTTAGGATTGCGTGTAAATCCAGCCTTTTCCATCACATCTTTTAATAACAAACGGTTAGCGTGATAGCGTGGTGCTTGTTCAATTTGAATATCAATATAATAATCGGGAAGCGATCGCTCGGAAAGCTCATCAATTGACGAACCCATATGCACGATTTGTCCCATTTCATCAACCAAAGTTACATCTACAGCAGCACCAGTAGAGTGGGGAGGTGGTGTTTTTTTATTCAAACTGGGTTCAGCCCAAATTTTATAAACTTCTTCCCAAATACTTTGTTTTTGTGCTTCTGATAAAGTTAACTCTCTCAATCCTTTTTCCCTAACAGCTTGCGAAAAAGTATAGTTAACCATAAACTTTTGCACCGCTACAGGACGATAAGCATCAAAAATTTGGATACGCCAATCCGGACGTATTTGTTGTAGATATTTTTGAGCCTCGAACAAATAATTGACAACACTTTCACGAGCAAAATAAGGAGAATGTTCTCCATAAGGTGCGCCTAATTTCTCATAAGGATGAGGAGATTCCACCGCAAAATCTTGCAAAGGGATTTCGATAAAACGTTCGCCACATTCAACAATTTCAATATTATGATAAGGTCTCATTGGATTTTGGATTTTAGATACTTCGGCAAGCTCAGCACAAGTTTTAGATTTTGGATTGAGAGTTGGG
>NZ_JAYGHM010000070.1:10113-41198 GCF_034931125.1 Rivularia sp. UHCC 0363
GTTAATAAGAATTATTTCTCCTTGTCCCCTTGTCCCCCCATCTCCCCATCTCCCCATCCCCCCATCCCCCCCATCCCCCTATCTCTTTTCCTCCTCCGGAACTGGGTCATAACCGCCGGGATGAAATGGATGACAGCGGGAAATACGCCGAATTGCCAACCAGGAACCGCGCAATACTCCGAAACGTTCGATTGCTTGCATCGCGTACATCGAACAAGTGGGTTGGAAACGACAGGTTGGGGGAAATAGGGGTGAAATAAACATTCGGTAGAACCGAATAAACCAAATCAATAATAGTTTCATACAACAGCAAAAATCATATAAATTGGTAACATGGGAAAAATTTTATTTAATTGTATTTAAGTTGAGTTTATTTACTTCAATAGATTCTATTCCGCCTTTATGGCTGCAAATTTTAGCCGTTGGTGTTTGGGTGTCGCTGATTCTTCTGGGTGCGGGAGGAGTGAGTCGTCTAGCTAAGAGCGATGCGGAAATCGTCCGCAAGATAGTTCACATTGGTACTGGTAACGTAATTTTGCTTGCTTGGTGGTTAGATATGCCTGCAAGTATAGGTATTGCTGCTTCGATTTTAGCAAGCGCATTTACTTTGCTATCCTACCGATTTCCAATTCTTCCCGGTATAAATAGTGTCGGACGCAAAAGTTTAGGGACTTTTTTCTATTCAGTTAGTATTGGCATTTTGATTGCTTGGTTTTGGTATTTAAAACAACCATTTTACGCCGCACTGGGAATATTAATTATGGCGTGGGGAGATGGATTGGCAGCGCTAATCGGCCAGCGTTTTGGTAAGCATAAATACAATGTGTTAGGAGGGCAAAAAAGTTTAGAAGGTTCTCTGACTATGACTTTAGTTAGTTTTATTATCAGTAGTTTAATTTTATTAAGCGTACAGGGTAATACTTGGCAAACTTGGTTAGTATCAGTAGTTGTTGCTGTGGTTGCTACTGGTTTAGAAGCTATTTCAATTCTTGGTATTGATAATTTAACCGTTCCTTTAGGAAGTGCAGCTTTAGCTTTTGTGTTAAATCAGATAATTCTTCGTTAGATTGTCACAAATTAATACAGAATTGCAATATTATTATCTACGAAAAAACCCCGGCTTCTGTGAGGAAACCGGGTTATTTATATAAAAAAATAATCTTTCCAAAATCAGTAATCTAATGACGACGATAGTAATGCCGACGATAAATCATATTATTGATCGGATAAGCCTCTTGCCGATAAGATGCTGGATGGTAATTTACTCTTCTGCTACGGGATTTGGGACAATTTTGATAATTGTTGCGATAATTAACTCTTCGGTAATGTGGGTTGTGATTACGTCGTTGGTAATGACGAGGCTTGTAATGATTGCGTTTCCGATAACGTCTTTTTTGATGACTAATTTTGTAATCGTGCTGATTAATTGCAGGTATAGTTTCCCCTACTACAGCTTGTTCGCTTTGTGTAGATAGCAATTCTAATTCAGACTTTACAGGAATTTGAACATCTTTTCTTATTGTTGCTGAAGCTATTTCAAGCTCCACGCAATAAGGTAATACTAAAGTACCAATTACAAATTTCCAAAGCATTTTCTGCATTGACTTTCCTCGTTATTATCAAAGCTGACTTCAGCTTGACAATGACTTGAATTCCCCACTTTTATCGATAAATAATCTGTCTGACTTAATTATTAAGCCGACATTGGATTCGTTAAAAAATAGCCCAAGCTGTTTGATTTAAAAGATTTACGCAGTTTATGAGTCACTGCCATCCAAAAGTCTCTATAGATGGTTTACCACGAACATCAATCTCAAAAAAGTTTTAAACGAACGAATTTCTGGTGTTTTTATTGACAATAGGTTGCAAAACTCGATCAAGTCTTACTAAAATACTTCTATAGACATAGAAAAACTTATTGCTTACGACGGATGACTTCTAATGACATTTTTAACTCTATCTAAACCTCTCCTGCGCGATAAACAGGAAGATTTAGATTACCAGGATTTACAAGGTATTTGGCGTATAAGTGGCAAAGTTGGCAATATTAGATTGATTTCAGGATTTTATACTCGTATAGACCAAGTATTTATTATTTGGGGATTAATATCTACTGTAATCTTTACCACAGCCCAGTTTTTATCCGTTAGTTGGACTACCCAAGCAGTTTTATGGACAATACTTACTGCGATCGCAACTGTGATGATGATTGCATTTACCTGGTTTTGGGTAAGTGTAGAACGTTTGCGGTGGTTGATATATGTTTGGGTAGCTTTAATGTTAAGCGGTATTGTCTTAACTGATGCCGGAATTTTTCTGGGTTGGGGACAAGTCTTGATGCGTTTATGTCCGTTATGGTTGGGGTTGAGTGCGGTTGGCTATATGATTACGGCATGGGCTGTTAAATCTAGCACTTTTTTAATTACCGCAGCAATTCATTTATTAGGGATTTTGCTTTTACCTTATTGTGATGGTAAACAGTTTCTTGCTACTGGTTTAGTGATGGGAATAAGTTTGTTGCTTCTAGCTGAGCTTCAGTGGGAAATGCGTCCTCCGATTAATTACGATGTATTGACACTAGAACAAAAGGAATTTAACAAACAGCAAAATTTGCGTCGTCAGTTAACTTCAATTAACTAAAATCAAATCAAAAAAATCGGTGGCTTTAAGTTATCTTTTCCCACCGATTACGTGAAATGTTGATTCATTTTTCTGATTTTATTTACCAAGTATCTGCTGTTTTACGTTTATAAATTTAAAGTAAGCTAATTCGTACTCGAAACGGCTGGTTCCCGGAACCATAATGGAACGCATCGCCGTTGGAGAAACCCTATGATAGCTATAGAACCGCATGTTGAAAAATTTAAATATATCGACCCCCATCAAGTTTATTCGCGCAAGTATTTAACTAATCCTTGACAATATTTATGGTGAAAACTACCATAAATGAAAGCAGGTTTTGTTAAGGTGCGTTTGAATGACGACTTTGTTTAACGCTGATACGTCTTTGTCGGAACAGTTAAGCTTTTCCAGTGACGATTGCAGTTTGCTGACAGACCTTTATCAGTTGACGATGGCGGCTTGTTATGCAGGTGAAGGTATAGATCAAAAACAAGCTAGCTTTGAGTTGTTTGCTAGAAAACTGCCGGAAGGATTTGGTTATTTAATTGCGATGGGATTGGAGCAAGCGCTAGAGTATTTGGAAAAATTCCGCTTTAGTTCTGCTCAAATTAAAGCTTTGCAGGGAACGGGGATTTTTGAATCGGCTCCTGCTCAATTTTGGTCGTTATTAGAATCGGGGGGATTTACAGGGGATGTATGGGCTGTTCCTGAAGGGACTGCGGTATTTGCGCTGGAGCCATTGTTGCGAATCGAAGCGCCGTTATGGCAAGCACAATTGGTCGAAACTTATTTGCTCAATACCTTAAATTACCAGACATTGATTGCTACACGGGCAGCGCGATCGCGAAATGTTGCGGGTGAAAAAACAACGCTTCTAGAGTTCGGGACAAGACGTGCATTCAGTCCCCAAGCATCGCTGTGGGCTGCACGAGCGGCTTTAGCGGGGGGATTTGATGCAACATCAAACGTCTTGGCTGCGCTACAACTCGGTGAAAAACCCAGCGGTACAATGGCTCATGCTTTAGTAATGGCGCTTGGTACATTAGAAGGTAGTGAAGAACAGGCTTTTACGGCATTTCATCAATATTTCCCAGGAGCAGCATTATTAATCGATACTTACGATACCATCGCTGCTGCACATAAGTTAGCGAGTAAGGTAAAAGCAGGGGAAATAAATTTAACTGGAATTAGATTAGATTCTGGAGATTTGGTAACATTATCGAAACAAGTCAGAGAAATTTTGCCAAACGTATCAATTTTCGCGAGTGGAGATATAGACGAGTGGGAAATTGCCAGATTACAAGAAAACAACGCTCAAATTGATGGTTACGGAATCGGAACGCGATTGGTGACAGGGAATCCGGTAAACGGAGTTTACAAACTTGTCGAAATTGACGGCATTCCAGTAATGAAACAGTCGAGCGGTAAAATAAGTTATCCAGGTAAAAAGCAGATTTTCCGCGAGGTTGTAGAAGGTGAATTAAAAACTGATACCTTGGGATTAGTTGGAGAAAATTATCCAGAAAAACAGCCTTTATTAAAGTTATTTATGAAAAATGGTAAAAGGTTATATTCACCCTACACTATAAAACAAATAAAACAACAAACCGCCGCTTCAGTAGCTAGTTTACCGACTCAGATTAAAAATCTAAATTCATCAACATTGTTATCAGTTGAAATTTCTTCTTCTTTACAAAAGCTGACCGACCAAACAAAAAGATAATTGATAATGAAAATTGCATTATTCGGTACAAGTGCAGACCCACCGACAGCAGGGCATCAAGCGGTGTTAATATGGTTATCTCATTGTTACGATTATGTAGCAGTTTGGGCAGCAGATAATCCTTTTAAAGCTCATCAAACATCTTTAGAAAATCGCGTAGAAATGCTACGGTTACTGATTACTGATATTACTCCACCAAGACAAAATGTAAATTTAGAACAGGAGTTAAGTCATTTAAGAACTGTTAACACAATAGAAAATGCTAAACAACGCTGGAGTCAAGATACAGAATTTACTTTAGTAATTGGTTCCGATTTGCTCGATCAATTTCAGCGTTGGTATCGAATTGAAGATTTGTTGCAATCCGTAAAAGTTTTAGTTGTACCAAGACCAGGATATGCAATAGATAAAAATAGTTTAGATAAAATAGGTGAATTAGGAGGGAAGATTAGCGTTGCAAATCTCACAGGTTTAGATATTTCATCAACAGCGTATCGCGAACATGGTAACACCCAAGCTTTAACACCTTCAGTTACTGCTTATATTAATCAAAAGCATTTATACGAATGCCAGGACACAACCCGAAAAAAAGTTTACAAACCTTAAATCAACAACCTTTAGCTGATTTCAAAGTCGGTGTTGACAATGCTATTTTTTCAGTTGATATTACTCAAAATAGGCTATTAGTTCTATTAATAATGCGCTCTTCCGAACCATTTGTAAATACTTGGGGACTTCCAGGTACTTTAGTTCGTGAAGGTGAATCTTTAGAAGATGCTGCTTATCGCATTATGGCTGAGAAAATCTGTGTAGAAAACCTTTATTTAGAACAATTGTATACTTTTGGCGGTCCTCTACGCGACCCTAGGGAAGCAAGGGATAGTTATGGAGTGCGCTATTTATCAGTAAGTTATTTCGCATTGGTCAGATACGAGGAAGCAAAATTAATTACAGATGGTGTTGCCAATGTAGCTTGGTATCCGGTGAAGGAAGTACCGTTATTAGCTTTCGATCATAATGAAATTATCTCATACGGACATAGACGTTTGCGAAATAAATTAGAGTATTCTCCCGTCGCTTTTGATGTTTTACCAAACAAGTTTACTTTGAACGATTTATATCAGTTTTATACTACTGTTTTAGGTGAAAATTTTTCCGATTATTCTAATTTTCGCGCTCGTTTGCTCAAGTTAGGTTTTTTGCGCGATACCAGAATTAAAGTCTCGCGGGGTGCTGGTCGTCCTGCTAGTTTGTATCAGTTTGATGCGGAAGCTTTTGCTCCTTTCAAAGATAAGCCTTTGGTTTTTATTTAATTATAGGGAATAGGGAATAGGGAATAGGGAATAGGGAATAGGTAAGCTAACGTGCAGTTAAATTGTATAAGACAAAAACGCAATACTATTGTAGTGCGAGCATCTTGCTCGCTGGAGAAATACAAATCAAATGCGCGACAGTTTAATAGAAAAGAGGGAGTAGGAAATAGGGAATAGAAAGCAGGGTACTAATTCTTTAATCGCGGGCTATGCTAACAAAAATTAAATCGGATTATTCTATTATACGTCTCTGGTTCTATTTCTTAGTAAGGGCTAAATCTTTTATTAATAACTTAACCGCTTGTAATCCAAAATCTAAAATCTAAAATCTAAAATGAAAATTACAGTTGCTCAAATTAATCCGGTAATTGGTGATTTGTCTGGTAATGCTCAAAATATTTTATTCGCAGCAAAAAAAGCGGTAGCAGATAAAGCTCGTTTATTATTAACCCCGGAACTTTCTTTATGCGGCTATCCTCCACGGGATTTATTATTAAACCCTGCTTTTGTGGAGGCTATGAGTATGACTTTACAACAGTTAGCCAAGGAGTTACCAGCCGATTTAGCGGTATTGGTGGGAACAGTTGAAGAAAATTCAAAAGCACATATAGCAGGTGAAAAACCTCTATATAACAGTATGGCTTTATTACAACAAGGAAAAGTACAGCAAATTTTTCACAAACGACTATTACCAACTTACGATGTATTTGACGAACAACGTTATTTTGAAGCAGGATTGCAAGCTAATTATTTTACTCTTGATAACGTGAAAATTGGTGTAACAATCTGCGAAGATTTATGGAATGATGAAGAGTTTTTTGGTAAACGCAATTATTCAATTAATCCAATTGCCGAACTATCTAAATCGGACGTAAATTTAGTTGTTAATTTATCAGCTTCTCCTTATACATCTGGAAAACAGCACTTTCGAGAAGCAATGTTAAAACATATTGCAATGCGCTTTGAGAAACCTATTATTTATGTGAATCAAGTAGGCGGTAATGATGATTTAATCTTTGATGGCAGAAGTTTTGCTTTCAATAAAAGGGGTGAATTAACTTGTCGTGCTTGCGGCTTCGATACCGATTTATTACAGCTTGAATTTAACGAACAAAAGCAAGATTTGGATATTGGTTTTATTACACCCGATTACGAGTCAGAAGATGAAGAAATTTGGCAAGCTTTGGTTTTAGGAGTACGGGATTACGTTCGTAAATGTGGTTTTTCTAAAGTTGTATTGGGTTTAAGCGGTGGTATTGATTCATCGATTGTTGCCGCGATCGCCACCGCAGCGTTAGGTAAAGAAAATGTCCTGGGTGTACTGATGCCTTCTCCTTACAGTTCCGCATCTTCTATCAAAGATGCCAATGATTTAGCTGTTAATCTGGATATAAAAACAACGTTGCTACCCATAGAAAAATTAATGCAATCCTATGACAGCACCTTTACAGAATTATTTGCTAATACCGAATTTGGCTTGGCAGAAGAGAATATTCAATCTCGGATTCGCGGTAACTTATTGATGGCAATTTCTAATAAATTTGGCTATCTTTTGCTATCAACGGGTAACAAGTCAGAAATGGCTGTTGGTTACTGTACTTTGTACGGTGATATGAATGGTGGGTTGGCTGTAATTGCCGACGTTCCTAAAACCCGCGTTTATTCGCTTTGTCGTTGGTTAAATCGGAATGAGCAAGTAATTCCCCTTCAGGTTTTGACCAAAGCACCAAGCGCTGAACTTAAACCCGGTCAAGTTGACCAAGATTCCTTACCAGCATACGAAGTTTTAGATGACATTTTGCAGCGTCTAATCAACGATTATCAGTCAGCAACGCAAATAGTTGCAGCCGGACATGATGCAGCAGTTGTCAACCGCATTATTCAAATGGTAGCTCGTGCAGAATTCAAGCGACGACAAGCACCCCCAACAATCAAAATTAGCGATCGCGCTTTCGGTACTGGTTGGAGAATGCCTATTGCCAGTAACTGGTTGATAATTAAAAATGCTTATCAAAGCGAAACGTTATCTACACCTACCTTCCCATCTCCCGAACAATAAAATACTCAACACAGGTAAGTTGTGATTTCAAAATATACTAAATTAAACCGAAAACCACAATATTAATTTATCAAATAAAAATATAGCTTTATGCATGAAGCTGATCGGAAATTATCCGAATTAAAAGCAATAAACCACAAACTTCAAAAAGATATTTATGAACGTGATTTATTTGAAGAAAAGCTACGTAGTTCTGAAGCTAAAGTAAGAGCAACGTTTGAAGCAATGACGGACATTGTATTTATTGTCCATGTTGAGAACAATATGCTGAATAACCTAGAAGTTATCCCTACAAATTATAGTAAATCAGATAATAGCAATATAGATTTAATTAGCGAAACAATAGAACAGTTTTTTCAAGATAAAACGCGATTAACCTGGTTGGAAAAAGTTGATCGAGCATTAAAATCGGCAAAGACAATCAATTATGATTATAGTTTGTGTATAGAAGATACTAAATATTGGTTTAGTGCTAATATTTCGCCGATTTCCGAAACTCAAGTAGTTTGGGTAGCGCGAGATATCAGCGAGCGTAAACGAACAGAAATTGCTCTTAAACAATCCGAATTGCAAGAGCGAAACAAAGCGCAGGAATTAGAAAAAACCCTTAGAGAATTAAAACTGACTCAATCTCGATTATTGCTGTCTGAGAAAATGGCATCTTTAGGTAGTTTAGTCGCAGGTATTGCTCACGAGATTAATAATCCTACCAACTTTATTTATGGAAATAGTGATATAGCAACAAACTATGTGCAAGATTTGCTAGATTTAATAACTTTATATCAAAAGCATTACCCCAAACCTGCAACCGAAATTAGTCAACAGATAAATGACATTGACTTAGATTTTATAGCCGAAGATTTTCCTCATTTACTTGACTCAATGAAGCAAGGTGCGAACAGAATTACTCAAATTGTGCAGTCTTTACGAGATTTTTCTCACCACGATGAAGCAAACTATAAGCGTGTAGATATCCATGCAGGTATTGATAATACAATACTTTTATTGGAGCATCGGATTAATCAAGCATCATCACGAAAAATCCAAATTATCAAAGAATATGCTGAGTTACCAAAAGTAGAATGTTATCCTAGTAAGCTAAATCAAGTATTTATGAACGTACTTTCTAATGCGATCGATGCATTGGAAGAAGGAATCGAAAAAAACAATATTCAGAATCCTTATATTCGCATTTTTACAGAAATTTTAGATGACAAAGCTGTAATTCATATTGTTGATAATGGTATTGGAATTAATCAAGAAGTAAGCGAACATTTATTTGACCCATTTTTTACCACAAAAACTGTAGGGAAAGGTATTGGAATGGGATTAGCAATTAGCTATCAAATTATTGTTGATAATCATCAAGGTGAACTCCAGTGTATTTCCGAATTTGGCAAAGGAGCCGAATTTATCATTTCCATTCCTTTACACTTAACGGTATAAAAAGTTTGAGAATGAAGCAAGTGGAATAAACTCAATCAAGTCTTAAGTCCTATCTTGCTTCATGCTTAGGATGATAAACGACACTAGGAAACCGAGATAATAATATGCTCTTTCAATGCCAGATCGTGATTGCAAACTCAGTGCAGATGCATTTTCCCGCTCTTTATCTACTAATTAGAGACAAATCGAAACAATTTTAACCTTCTAGATCTCGTAACATTGCATCTATTCGAGCAACATCATCCCATCTTTGCTAACTTTTGTAGATATTTAGCGCTTGTTTTAAAGCTCCTGCGGCTTCTTTTGATTAACTTCTATTCAAAATTCTACCCCGCAACTCGGAAGCTTGGGGGTTTTTGGGGTCTAATTCGACAATTTGTTCGTATGCCCATTTTGCGTTATCGTATTCCCCTAAACGTAATAAGATTAAAGCTAACCCAATGTAGGCATTCACATTTTGACGGTCAACCTGTATAGACTTGCGGTAAGCATCTTTTGCAGTATTATTATCGCCCATACTACCGCTAACGTAGGCTAGAGCATACTGATAATCCCCATTGTCAGGATTGAGAGCCACCGCACGACGGTAAGCGGCTAATGCTGCGGAATAATTTCCTTGTTGAGCATACAAATAACCGATACCAGAATAAATACTACCATTTTTAGGTTCTAAGGTCGCAGCTTCTTGATAAACTCTGATTGCGCCATTAAAGTCACCAGATTTTACCAAGTTACGACCTTCGTCCAGCAGTATTTTTACCTGCTGAGTGCTTGCTTGGGCTACTTTCACTTGAGCCTGAGCCACAGTTGGCATTGCTGCTGCAACGCTTCCTATTAAGAGAACACCGATCAAAGAATATGTTCGATTGTACACGGTTGAATACCCGAAAGTTTTCGCAACTTTATCACAACTTAAAATTATGCTTGTCCATTAAAACAAAAATATTCGGTTTTGAAAACTCTATTAGCGTACTTTTTTTTAAATTCATCATTACTTTATCATTTCTGCTATACAAAAACATTTTCCTCAGTAATTACTCGGTGATGAGTTTTTTTACTCTTTTGAGCAATAAATATCCGTTTTTGAGGATTTGACGTTTCTTAGCTGCTTGTTTCTGGGTAGCAATTCATCTTACACATATTATCTCGTTTTGAGTAGTCTTTGTATGTAGCACTGTCTACAATTAAGCCACAAATAGTAGAAATATAATTAACGGTTTCTCAAATGTATAGCAATCCTTTTTGATTTCTGTACGTGCAAGGGTCGCTGCTAGGAATAGGTAACAGATGATATACTGAGCCTTTTAAGCACACTGCATGGATTATGCTTACAAAATTCTGTTACGAACCCTACGTTTACCTGTGCTGTCAACAGAAATCTGCGTTATGAATACAATTCATCCTATTTATCTGGAAATATTCTGATTAAAACCTTAGATCGGAGGATTTATTTTGGTGCAAAATCATTAATCATTGAGAATTGATATTCAAAAGGGTTTTTGAGGTAAATCTATGATTATAACCACTACCGATGTAATTCAAGGAGCGATCGTTGAATCATATTTGGGTGTTGTAACGGCAGAAATTGTTTATGGTAGTAATTTTTTGCGAGATTTTTTTGCTGGGTTAAGAGATATTATCGGTGGACGCACAGGTAGTTACGAGCGTTTGTTTGAGGAAGGGCAACAAAAAGCACTAGCAGAATTAGAAAAACGAGCGCAGCGTTTGGGAGCGAATGCTGTTATCGGGATCGAAATTGATACCGGCACAATAAATGTTGACCAATCTGGTGTTTTATTATTAATTACTGCTGTCGGTACTGCGGTCAAGATACGTGAATGACATTGCTCACTAGATGCATTCCCGTACATATGTTTTCCAAAAAACTGGAGGAAACGATCGTCATTCTGGAGGCAAGATTTTTATCAATGACTTTGACTCAATTATCATGTCTCCAGTATGTTGTTATCTAGTATATTCAAAACTGCTTCATAAACAGTTAATAACCTTTTCAATTATGTGCTTTGGAACAGCTATTTTTGCTACAAGCGTTTCATAGATGAGGATTAGCCAATATATCAGTTTAATAGTTGTTAGATTTGTTATAGTATCTTTATAAATAAAATATATGTACTTATCCCATAATTATTCTTAACAAAAATTATTTTTTATTATTGAATAAAAATACTGTATTATAGCTAAAGATAGAGTTATAAACTATTCCGTTGGATAGATATGGATAACATGAATTTATAATTTAATTAATAATTATAAGCAGTTGTATTGCTAATAAAATTTTTACTCAAAAAGCGAGGAGAAACGGTTAATAATGTCTTACGTAAATAGAGTTGGTGAAGAAGTAATTACGGAACCGGGGGTAGCAAGTAGAGTTGTAGATTATCACGATCGCGTTCGTTGGGGTCCAATTATTTCCGGCTTGCTGGTTGGTTTAGCTACTCAACTAATTTTGAGCGCGTTGTTCGGTGCAATTGGAGCTACCTTTGTCTCTGACTCTGGCGCACCTCGCACTATAGCACCCGACATTGCGGGAAACGTAGGTATTTGGTCAACAATTGCTTTACTAATTTCCTTGTTTGTTGCAGGTTGGATTACAACTCGCGCTTGCGGTCCGATGAATCGCAGTACAGCTTTGCTAAATGGCGCAATTCTTTGGGCTACAACTTTGGCTGTTAGTTCATGGTTGCTTGCAAGTGGTGTATCTGGAGCTTTTGGGGTTGCAGCTTACAATGCTGGAGAAGTACTCAATCAAGTACAGATACAAGGTGCTAATATTCCTGCTAATGTACCTAGCGTTAATGCACAACAAGCTCGTGATATTGCGGCTGCAACTTCCAAAGGTTTGTGGTGGTTTGTATTCGGTTCTTTGCTCGGTTTAGTCGCATCAATGATTGGAGCAGCAGTAGGTGCGCGTACTCCCCGCGTCCGTCACAATCCTTAAAAACTTGTATATAAAACTAAGTTTTAATAATTAATGAAAGCACCCGTTATCGTCGGGTGCTTTTTGATTTGAGGAATTATACAAATCTTACTTAGTATCAATAAAAATTAGCACATTGAAGAAGATACAGATATAGAAATGTCGCAGCGTAAATTTTAAATAAAGTATATTTGATTAAATATAATTAAAGTATAAATTACTGTGGTGCAATTTCAGATAAATGCGATCTATGTAGTTTTATTATTTGATTATTAATATTAGTTCAAATATAACTTACGTTTATTTCTCTAAATAAGCATCTTAAATTTATATTTTTTATACGAATAAAGGATATTGTTAACTAAGCCAATTTATTCGATATACATCAATTCATAATTCTATGTTATGTCCGCAAGTTACGCTAATAGTTGTGCCACACCAATGCTTTAGCTGCACTCAACAGTCACTTGAAAGTATTTATAAATATACAAAGATTCCTTTTAAACTAATTTATATAGATGGATATTCTCCTCAAAAAGTTAACCAATATCTAGAAATCCAGTCTCAGGAAAAAGGATTTCTGTTAATACGTACAGAAAAATATGTATCTCCTAATCAAGCGCGTAATATTGGTTTAAAGCACGTAGATACCGAATATGTTGTTTTCCTCAACAATGATGTCTTAGTCAAAGATGGTTGGTTAAATAATCTCATCAAGTGCGCTCAAGAAACTGATGCTTCAGTAGTTAGTCCAATTTGCGTACAAGGAAACTTAGCAGAGCAAATTATTCACTTTGCTGGAGGTAGCTTAGAATTTCAATCTAAAGATAGAAGTTTAGATTTATTCGATCGACAGTTCTTTGTGAAAGACTCTTTGCATAAAGTCAAATCTCAAATTACACGTAAACCAACACAAATCATCGATTTTAATTGTGTTTTGGTGCGGACATCTGTTTTTCAGCAGATAGATAACTTCGATGAAAAATTGATGAGTGTTACGGAAGAAATTGATTTTTGTTTATCTGTACTTGCAGTAGGTGAAAATATTTACCTAGAGCCAGAAAGTACTGTTAGCTTTGTTCCATTTACAGACTTGATAACATCAGATTTTCCTTATTATTTCCTACGTTGGAGTTATATTTGGAATCGTAAAAGCGTCAATCATTTTCAAGAGAAATGGAATTTAGCAAAGGATGCGAAATTTATTACTAACGTTCTTGAACGAGTAAGCAAGCGTAACGTATTACCATTCGATTCATTGAGCGAACAAATTAAATTTGAGATTAACAAAGAAATTTGTGTCAATCCGAAAATATCTATTTGAACACCCGATCACCACTTCAAAAAAGCAGCTTCAACTCCCTTCTCTCGTCTAATTTTTCCATCTTTCTCAAACCAATCAATAATTTGCTTGGTAGTTAATTCTTCTACCACAACATTATTTTCTTTCGCTATCTGCTGCAATACTCTCAGTGAAGAAATCGTCAATCGAGTCAGAAACTTTTCTGGAGAAGAAAGTAAAGCAGCATCAACTTTCTCTGATTCTTCCATAGTTAAAAATTGTGTAGTTGGTTGCTGTTGGGGTTCCATAATTCCTATATATTTATATTCTTAACTCCTAACTCCTAACTCCTAACTCCTAACTTTTAACTCCTAACTATTTCCTCGCTTTTACTAAATAACCACAACGGTGTTCACCATCAATAATCCATTGGGTACGCTCAACAGTACAGTCGGGTAAAACTGTAGCAAACATTTCTAATTCATGTCCGCAAACGCTGGGGAATGATTCGGCAACATTAGAAATGGCACAATTATGTTCTATAAAAACAAATTTGTCTTCTGCTTCTGAGTCTGAAACTTCTACAGGATAGTATTCAGCCATAAAACCTTCAGCTTTTCTCAGTTCCACTAAAGCTGCTACTCGAAGACTTAACGAACCTTTACCTAAACGTTGCCGATATTCCTCTGCTTTACGCTTCCATTGTTTTTGTAAAATCGAACTTACTTGGTCTCGTCCTACCGTTTCTGCTAAAGTATCAAGTAGGGATACGGCAAATTGACCGTAACTATCCCCAACTTCGCGACGTAAGCGTTCTTTGCCTTTATCGCTCAATTGATAAACGTGTTGCGGACGACCCATACCCATTTGTTCGGAGGAATAAATTATTAACTCTTCACCCTCCAAATCTTTCAAATGGCGACGAATCGCTTGAGGACTCACTTTTAACGTCTCCGCAAGCTGCAAAGCTGTAGCCTGCACTTCTTTGAGCAGATATTTCAAGATATCTTGTTTGGTTGAGGACTGGTGGCTTATTTCCATCGTCGTCCTAAAAATATTAAAGAAATTTTCACTTTCACAACATCAATGTTGTTAAAAGGGCGTAAAATGAAGATACATCAAAACAACTGAGTTGTTGTTTTAGTCTCCATCATTATTGTAACAGTCGCGAGACCTACAGTCACGTTTAGGTGGGAAGCCCGCTATTTTATAGCCCATCTCCCAACCTTAAAGAGAGAACAAGCGAAGCGAACGCAAGAGAATATTAGCGATGAGTGCCAACGTAAAAACCTTAGTCAACCAGCCTTACAAGTACGGTTTCGTTACCGACATCGAAACAGATAGCATACCTCGCGGATTAAGTGAGGATGTAGTTCGTGCAATCAGTGCGAAGAAAAACGAGCCGGAATTTATGCTGGAGTATCGCCTCAAAGCTTACCATCAGTGGCTCAAAATGACTGAGCCGGATTGGGCTAGTGTCGGTTATCCTGCCATAGATTATCAAAATATCATTTATTATTCTGCGCCTAAGCAAACCGCGAAGAAAAAAAGTTTAGATGAAGTAGATCCAACTTTATTAGAGACCTTTGAAAAGTTGGGTATTCCTTTATCGGAACAAAAGCGGTTGTCGAATGTTGCTGTTGATGCAATTTTCGATAGTGTATCTGTAGCAACTACTTTTAAAGAAAAGCTCGCGGAAGACGGAGTTATTTTCTGTTCGATTTCCGAGGCTTTGCAGGAACATCCGGAATTAGTACAAAAGTATCTTGGAAGCGTAGTTCCTATTGCGGATAATTACTTTGCGGCTTTGAATGCTGCCGTTTTCAGCGATGGTTCTTTCGTATTTATTCCCAAAGGCGTAAAATGTCCGATGGAATTGTCTACCTATTTCCGCATTAACAACGGCGATACCGGACAGTTTGAGCGGACTTTAATTGTTGCGGAAGAAGACAGTTACGTTTCTTATCTTGAAGGCTGTACCGCGCCAATGTACGATAGCAACCAGCTACACGCAGCGGTTGTGGAACTAATCGCGATGGATAATGCCGAAATCAAATACTCTACCGTGCAGAACTGGTACGCCGGGGATGAAAATGGTAAAGGTGGAATTTACAACTTCGTCACCAAACGCGGTTTATGTAAAGGGAAGAATTCCAAAATATCTTGGACTCAGGTAGAAACGGGTTCTGCGATTACTTGGAAATATCCTAGCTGCGTATTAGTAGGTGATAACTCCGTTGGTGAATTTTATTCGGTAGCGCTAACTAATCATATGCAGCAAGCCGACACCGGAACCAAAATGATTCACGTTGGTAAAAACACTCGTTCTACAATTATTTCTAAAGGAATTTCTGCGGGTAAATCCAGTAATAGCTATCGGGGTTTAGTGAAAGTCAATCCCAAAGCTGACGGAGCAAGAAATTATTCTCAATGCGACTCAATGCTGATTGGAGATAATGCCCACGCTAACACTTTTCCTTATATTCAAGTACAGAACAATACTGGAAAAGTAGAACATGAAGCTTCTACTTCCAAGATTGGGGAAGACCAACTATTTTACTTTTCTCAGCGTGGCATTTCCACAGAAGATGCGATCGCAATGATGATTAGCGGTTTCTGCAAGGACGTGTTTAATCAGCTACCAATGGAATTTGCTGTAGAAGCTGATAAATTGTTGAGTTTGAAGTTGGAAGGAAGTGTTGGTTAGTAGGGAGATGGGGAGATGGGGGGACAAGGGGACAAGGGGACAAGGGGACAAGAATAATTTTAACCTTTAACCTTTAACCTTTAACCTTTAACCTTTGACCTTAATTACTCCTAACTTTTAAATCCAAAATCTAAAATCCAAAATCTAAAATCGAAAGATGATTAACGAAAATAGCAAAGTGGTGCTGTCAGTCAAAGATTTGACGGCTAATGTTGATGGAAACCAGATTCTCAAGGGTATAAATCTGGAGGTGCATGCTGGTGAAATTCATGCGATTATGGGACCGAATGGTTCTGGTAAAAGTACGTTTTCTAAGATTTTAGCTGGACATCCTAGTTATGAAGTAACTGGTGGTGAAGTAGTTTTTCGCGAACAAAATCTCTTGGAAATGGAACCAGAAGAAAGAGCAAGAAATGGTGTATTCTTGGCGTTTCAGTATCCTTTAGAAATACCTGGTGTCAGCAATTTAGATTTTTTAAGAGTCGCTTATAATTCTCGACGCAAAGCACAAGGTTTAGAAGAAATTGACGCTTTTGACTTCGATGATTTGATCGAGGAAAAGTTGGAAGTTGTCAAAATGGACTCCGCTTTTCTTAATCGCAGTTTAAATGAAGGGTTTTCTGGTGGTGAGAAAAAGCGTAATGAAATTTTACAAATGGCGCTTTTAGAACCAGATTTGGCAATTTTGGACGAAACCGATTCTGGTTTGGATATCGACGCTTTGAAAATAGTGGCAAATGGGGTAAATCAGTTAACCAGTGCGGAAAACGCCACAATTATGATTACCCATTACCAACGATTGCTTAACTATATTGTCCCGGATTACGTTCATGTCATGGCAAAAGGACGGATTATTAAATCTGGTGGTAAAGAGTTAGCTTTAGAGTTAGAAGCTCGCGGTTACGACTGGATTTTAGAAGAAGCTGGTGTTGAGGTGGGTGTGTAATGAATATAGAAATTTCTTCGATTCCCAATTCCCGCGAAGTTAGTTTATCAGATGCGCTGTTAAATAAAGATGCTTATTTGACTGGATTAGTAGATAAAGTTAGCGTCGTTAAAAGTGAAGGATGGCTGCAACAATTAAAAGATGACGCTGCTAATTGGGTGCGTCATTCAACATTACCCACTAAGAAAGATGAAGAATGGCGATTTACCGATTTATCGGCATTACGTCAACATGATTTTAAAGTAGACACGAAAATATCCCCAGATTCCGCTCCATTTACAGCAATTAGCGATACTCGATTGGTATTTGTAAACGGTGTATTTGTCAAAGAATTATCGGCGATCGCCGATCTACCAGATGGGGTTGTAGTCAGCAATTTATCTGGTTTACCTAATTTAGACGGTGAACTAGTTAAAGCATATTTAGCACAGGCTGAAGGTGCAAAGGAAGTATTTACAGCACTCAATACAGCCGGAATAAATGATCTAGCGCTAATTTGGCTGTCTCGTGACGTGATAGTAGAAACATCGATACACTTAGTGTTTATTTCTACTGATAAAGCAATTTCTCAACCCCGCTGTTTAGTCGTAGCCAAAAGTGGTTCCGAAGTGACGTTTGTAGAAGAATTTATCAGCGGAAACCCAGAGAAAGACCAACAAGAAGTTTATTTAAATAATAGTGTTACAGAAATCTGGGTTGATGAAAACGCGAAAGTGAATCATACCAGAATTGAACGTGATAGTGTAGAAGCTTTTCATATTGGGAAAACAGTCGTTACTCAAGCGCGTAACAGTCGCTACACCTGTAATGCGATCGCCTTGGGTGGAAAGCTATCGCGACACAATTTAGAAATCTTACAAACAGGCGAACAAACCGAAACAATTCTTAACGGATTGACAATGATTTCTGGTAGTCAATTATCAGATACTCACAGCACACTTGCTCTGAATCATCCTTACAGTAACAGCAAGCAATTACAGAAAAATATCATAGCGGATAAAGCGCATGGTGTATTCAACGGTAAAATCTTCGTTCCTAAACCCGCGCAACTAACAGACGCATCGCAGTTAAATCGTAACTTGCTGCTATCTCCTCAAGCGAGAATAGATACCAAACCGCAATTAGAAATTACTGCCGATAACGTAAAATGCGCTCACGGTGCTACGGTGAGTCAGTTAGAAGATGATGAAATTTTCTACTTACAAAGTCGGGGAATTGATGAAAATAACGCCCGTCACTTATTAATTAACGCTTTCGCAGCCGAAATAATTAATAAAATACCCATTCCTTCCCTGCGTCAAAATTTAACTCAAACAGCAAATGAATTTTAGATTACCCTACGGGAAGACGCTTTCGCGTCAATAGATTTTGGATTTTAGATTGAATAAATAATAAAGCTATAACTAACTACTTTATTGCTACTGTAATATTACTTATTTCCTCTGTCTCTTTATTCTCTGCGTACTCTGTGGTTTAATTAAATCATTCTTTTTTGAGCATGATAGAAATAATATTTATTCCGTAACTAAAATTCAATCTTTAATCCAGAACTATTAATCCAAAATCCATTCACGAAGTGTGTCCGAAGGACATAATCCAAAATCCAAAATCCTATGACTTTCACCCAGGAAAAAACCCTTGCCGATAAGGTTCGCCAAGACTTCCCGATATTACACCAAGAAGTTAACGGCAAACCTTTAGTTTACTTAGATAACGCTGCAACTTCTCAAAAACCTATATTCGTACTCGATACTATTCGTAACTACTACGAAAAGTACAATGCAAACGTACATCGCGGCGCACATCACCTCAGCGCTAAAGCTACCGACGCATACGAAGCAACACGAGATAAAATTGCTCAATTCATTAATGCTAAATCTCGTGAAGAAATCGTTTTTACCCGCAACGCTACTGAAGCAATAAACTTAGTTGCTTACAGTTGGGGAATGAATAATTTAACACCTGGAGATGAAATAATTCTTTCGGTGATGGAACACCATAGTAACATTATACCGTGGCAATTAGTTGCTCAAAAGACTGGTGCGGTGTTGAAATTCGTTGAATTGACACCGGAAGAAACCTTTGATTTGGAACAATTTAAAAAGCTGCTTTCAGATAAAACCAAATTGGTGTCAATAGTTCACGTTTCTAACACCTTGGGTTGTATAAATCCGGTATCAGAAATTTGTAAATTAGCTCATAATAAAGGAGCAAAAGTATTAATTGATGCCTGCCAAAGCGTACCTCATATGCCAGTTGACGTACAGCAAATTGACTGCGATTGGTTGGTAGCTTCCGGACATAAAATGTGCGCTCCTACAGGTATTGGGTTTTTGTATGGTAAATTAGAAACCTTGCAAGCAATGCCGCCATTCATGGGTGGTGGAGAAATGATTGCGGATGTGTTTTTAGACCATTCCAGCTACGCAGAACTACCGCATAAATTTGAAGCTGGTACTCCTGCAATTGGGGAAGCGATCGCTTTGGGTGCGGCCATAGATTATCTGTCGGGTATTGGCATGGATAAAATCTATGCTTACGAATCAGAATTGACTGGTTATTTATTTGAGCAATTAGGTAAAATACCAGAACTAAGAATTTATGGTCCCAAACCCGATGCAAAAGGTTATGGAAGGGCTGCATTAGCTTCATTTACCGCAGGAGTTGTTCATCCTAACGACTTATCAACTCTATTAGATAACGAAGGTGTAGCAATTCGTTCCGGACATCACTGTACGCAACCGTTGCATCGTATTTTAAATGCTCCCGGTACGGCAAGAGCGAGTTTATCTTTTTACAATACTCGCGAAGAAATCGATATTTTTATCAAAGCTTTGAGAGAGACTTTGGATTTCTTTAGCAGTATGATGAGTTAAATTGATGGTAAAAAACTTTCAAGTTTAATAATTATTTAGGTAAAATATTTCTAATAAATAGGACTTATCTGAAAGTGTATATAATTGCATTTTAGGTAAGTTCTTTTGATATGTCTTTTAAATAAATCGAAAAACGGCGAGGTAAAGAAAAACGAATAATATTTTTGATGAACTCGCTGAATACAGACAGCATATAGGCTTGCCACCAGCAGGTAGTGAAACAGATAAGTCAACTGTCGCTAAACTAGAAATAGGCGATCAAAGCTTCTTTGGTATCAATTCTAGTAGTAATCCTAGTCTTCGACAAATTACTTTTAGAGTTAATCCTATTACCAAAACTCATGCAGAAGCCGATGCTTTTCAGCAAGCAGCAGATGCCAGTATGAAAGGAGGTAAGGCTACTTTGATTGTAGATAGAGAACTTTGTGCGGCTTGCGGTTTAAGAGGAGGGGTAAATTCTATGGCTTGGCAGTTAGGTATAGAAGAACTAACAATTATTACTCCTGCTAAAAGTACAACTATAACAATTAAACCCCCAAAAAGAAGGAAGTAAAGATGTTTGTATCAAACTTATCAGTAGAACAATGGATTGATAACTTTAACCAAGATGAATTAATAGAAAAACCAACTTGGAATCAAATCGAAACAGCTATCCGAGAATTAAATGGTAAAAACAAAACTTTAGTAACTTTGGGTGCTGATGATGAAACTTATATGAGTATTGGAGGTGGTGCAGGAAAATATGTTGTTACCGCAACTTTTGATAACTTTGATTTTTATATTCTAGTTAATTTATTAAAACCAGACGATCAAATAGAAAAACTAGTTGTAGGCGCACAAGAAGGAAATTATTCAGCAAAAATGTGTGTTGATTTGCTACCTTGTTTGTTAGCCGCTAGAACTTTCGTAGAATCTGGAAAACTAGATACTTTACTTTCCTGGGAAGAAGATAAGTCATTAGTCACGGCTTAAAAATTATAGAATGTATTACAGGAGCAAATCGCGTGTCATACAATGACTTTACTTTATCTAAAGTCAGAAAAGTCTTTAATCTGACGATTTCTGACACGATTGATATCTTTGCTTCGATACCTGAAATAGAAACATCATCGTTACTTGTAGAAACTTTAAGGGAAAATCTTCCATTAGCACTAGCCAGCAATACAGAGAAATCTCGTTCGTAAATGATCCTTTCGCCGATTTTAATTGCAGTGAGAAAGTATTTAAAAAATCAAGTAAGTTTATTTTCAGGGATTGATTTCACAGTTGATTCCAGTCAAGGTTTAAATGGAAATTTCGACTTTATTTTCTGTCTTTCTCCATAATTATTAATTTTAAATGTCCCTGTAATTACTATTGTAGAAGCTAAAGAAAATATTAATGCAAGTTTAGGTCAATGCGTTGCAGAAATGCTTGCCGCTAAAATATTTAACGAGAAAGAAGGTAAGAACATTCCGATTATTTATGGAACTGTCACTACTGCAACTAATTGGAAATTTTTTAAACTTAATGAAAACATTGTAGAGATTGACCTCAACGAATACTATATTAAGAATATAAATAAAATATTTGGAATTTTGTGTCATATTCTTTCTGAAAAATGATTGTAACTTATACAAACGCAGAACAGCGAACCGTACTGCATAACATTAGTTGGGAAACCTTTGAAACTTTACTTATAGAAACTGGTGAAGATAGAGGTTCTCGATTTGCTTATGACGGTACTACTTTAGAAATTATGACTCCGCTTTTTGAACACGAAAATCCGAAGATAAATTTTGACCGTTTTGTATTTATTCTGGCTGAAGAACTGAATATAGAAATTAAAAGCGCTGGTTCGACAACTTTAAAAAGAAAAATTGTTAGAAAAGGAATAGAACCAGATAACTGTTACTACATTCAAAATGAATTAGCCGTTAGGGGAAGAGAAACCCTTGATTTAAGCAATTCTCCAGCACCCGACTTAGCAATTGAAATTGATATTACCAGTAGTTCAGTTGATAAGTTAGATATTTATTCTGCTTTAGGTGTTAGCGAACTGTGGAGATATGACGGTAACAATTTGAAATTCTATCAGCTACTTGAACAAGAATATGTTGAATGTGAATTTAGTATTGCTTTTCCTTTAGTATCGGTAAAAGATATTGGTAGATTTATCGAGCAAAGTAAAACTATGGGAGAAATAGCTTTGTTAAAGTCATTTCGGAGTTGGGTGAAAGAGAAAATAGGATAATTCGTAATGGGAATAGAAGTATATTTCAAACAAGTCCCTGCCTATTTATTAGAAAAAATTTTAAAATATCCTGATTTTGTTGAATTATTTGATGATGCTCAGTATTTACCTGACTCGCTTTTTTGGCAAGAATTCGATATTGATTTAGATGATTCGGAAGATTATGAATGGTTTAATGAAGCTACTAACTATGTAGGAGAAACTTTAGAAAAATTAAGACTTAAAAAAAAACCGAAGATTTTAAAAAGCTTGAATCAGATATCCCCTTGATAATTGCAGAAGGAAAAAAATATTTAGAATTCAATGTTGATAAAAGATGGCGTATCCTTCACTTTATACTGACTGGTTATGATGAATCAATTATTTTACCGTTTTTAATCGGCAACAATGAAAAAGATAGCTTACCTTCAATAAATGTCATTTTTGGAGGTAAAACAATAGAATATGAAACAGTTTATGAGCTTCCACAATATCTAACAGCCGATGAAGTGAAACAAGTTGCTCAAGCTTTATCAAATTTTTCTTATAACCAATTTCACCAACGGTTAAAATTGAAAAATTTAAGAGATGACTTTGATATAGTTTTTGATATTCTGTACAATATTTACAAAGAACTTCTAAATTATTACCAAGATGCGGCTTCTGGGCAAAATGCTATGTTTTTATCTCTAAGTTAGTTAATAATTTAGCTATTTCCCCCCATCCCCCCATCCCCCTCTCCTCATCCAAAAGTTAAATCATCCTAAGCTTTTCTCCAGAAAGATGTCTCTTGTGGCGTTTTATTGCGATAATTTCCAGAGAAAGCTTGTTAACTCCTATAGATAAATGACACTTAAGCGAATATTTTTAATTTTACTGACATTAGTCGCGATTTTAGTTTCCGGTTCCTCTCTAGTTGGAAGTTGGAAGGAACCTCAATTCCAAAGCGAGTTGGAACTGTATCAAACCAATATTGTATTGCAAGCAACTGAATGGCAATCCTCTGATAATAAGGAAATCCAAAGTGCAAAAACAGCGATACTTGGTGCAAAACCTCTTGATGGTGCGTTGAAACAATATCAAGAAGCACGTAATTCAGCGGAAACTAATTTGAAAAAAGCTCAAGAGCAATTAGCGCAATTACGCAAGCAACCTGAAATTACGACACCACCTCAATCATCGGTTCCTCCCGTAACTAATCTTTCCCCATCAGTACAGCAGAGACAATTACAGCAAACTTCCAGTCAGCTACAAAAATCCCTCGCTGAGTTGGACTTACAAATTGGTATTATCCAAGCACGTCAAGGTGATACAGATAGTGCGATCGCAACTTGGCAACAATTACAAAAAAATTCCAGCATCAATCCCCAATTTAGCGAAACCAGTCAGATGTTAATTGCATTGTGGGACGATTCCCCCAGAGTTTCAGAAGATGCTGAATTATTGATTAAAGATAATCTTCAAGGTTGGTTCCGCTATAGTGCTTTAGAAAAAACATATCAAATTGAGCAAGATACAAAATCTTTAAATAATCTTAAATTTACCGAGCAACAAGCCGCAGAAAAAGCTTTATTTAAGTTAACCGCGATCGCAACTCTTCCCGCATTGGGAGGTTTTATCGGTTTAGGGCTACTAATTTTTACTTTCGGACAGTGGGTAATCAAACGAAAAGCTGCATTATTAGCTCGAAATGCCGAGGAAAAATGGATAACTCCTTGGGATGGTGAAACAATTTTACAGGTTTTTGTGGTCGGCTTTTTCTTGATGGGACAATTACTCGTACCTTTCGCTTTACAGTTGCTTCCCATACCCCGTCCCGTCGATAACGTGCGAATCCAAGCATTTTACGTGTTGCTCAGCTATATCCTCGTTGCATCGGGTTCCCTACTAGTACTGTATTTGTCGATCAAACAATATTTACCCCTGACCGAAGATTGGTTTCGCTTTCGTTTGTGGGATGGGTGGGTGTTATGGGGGATCGGTGGCTATTGCGTGGCAATTCCGATAGTTATCGTGGTTTCCTTAATTAATCAACAACTTTGGCAAGGACAAGGTGGTAGTAACCCCCTACTACAAATAGTTCTAAAAAGTCAAGATAATCTCGCATTATTGATATTTTTCTCTACAGCTGCGATCGCCGCACCACTATTTGAAGAATTTTTATTTCGGGGATTTTTGCTCCCTTCCCTAACTCGCTACTTACCAGTATGGGGATCGATACTTTTTTCTAGTTTCTTGTTTGCTGCTGCTCACCTGAGCTTATCGGAAATTTTACCGCTGAGCGCATTGGGGATCGTGCTTGGTGTGGTCTATTCGCGATCGCGAAATCTTCTTGCTCCTATGCTTGTTCACAGTCTTTGGAACAGTGGCACTCTCCTGAGTCTATTTATATTGGGTAATAGTACTAATTGACACTCCACCTATACCGTTGTCAAAATAAAAAATAACTGCATTAATTATGTGTAACAAATTTGCGATGGGTATTTACCATAGTGAATGTAGATACATTTTTGGTTGCGAGCATAAATGCTCAATATAATAGCAATCTTAAAGATTATGTTAGATATATAACTGACTATCTAAGTAAACATATTAGTTTTTATTGATTAGTTTCAGCCTTTGTGGAGATGTAGGTTATTTTCAATTTGGCTAAAATTAAAAATAATCATTCGTATTCCACATTTATCAATCAATAGAATATCAGAGCGAGAAAGCACGATATATTTCGCTGTTGTTGTAAGCATCCGCTAAAGGGGTGTAACAAGTTCTGTCATCGGTTATAGCGCTCTAAAAAAGTCCGGAATTTTTCAACAAGGACTTGTAAAACTGAATATGGCATTGCTGATGGGTGGCAATTATTGTAATCAGTTGTGTTTTAGTAGCTATCTGTCGCTAAATGGCAGAAAGCAGCGATAAGCTGCTGAAAAAATATAAAAACAGTCGGAAGAGCATCCTGAATGCAATCAACTCAACACGCGGTTGGGGCTTGATTGTGGTAAGCATTATTCACTCATTTCAAACAGTATTAGGCTTGGTGGTAGCGATCGGTTATTGATCGATCCTTGCCAGCAGAAATTAGCTAACCAATTTTATATTTTTATTCTTAAGGAGCAGCGATATGGCAAAACTCACTCCCTCTCACGCTACCAAACAGCTAATGGCTGGCTACTGCGGGATTATTTTCGGAGGTTTTGGTATTCATAAGTTTGTTCTTGGTTACGCACCAGAAGGCTTAGTTACCATAATTATTTCTTTAGTTGGCGGTTATTTTACCTACGGTTTAAGTTTTTTGATTATGCAGCTTATAGGTTTAATTGAAGGAATGATTTACTTGAATAAATCCCACGATGATTTCGTTGGTACCTACTTCATGAATAAGCAAGGATGGTTTTAGAAAAATTATTAATTTGGAATAGTAATACTAATAACTTTACTTGTCAAATATATTTAGTATACATACCTTTGTGAGTGCGAGATTAGTTTTAGTTAGATTTTATGTAAATATTCAACTAAATTATTCATTAAGTCTTAGCGGTTAAATAGCTATAAACAAGATGAAAATCAAAGCATACAGAGAAATTATCTAATTTACTACCTAATCATAAGTTACTATTGCAAATTAATAATTTTGATAATCATATATTTATATATCCAATTTTTGTTGTTAAAATCTGGATAGAATTGCTGAAAATTAAAAATTAAAGTTTTAGATTATTTCTCAAATACATCTAAATAGACAACATAATATTTCTACCCCGCGCAGACCGATGTTCAAACGTAAAAATCTCACCTTAGTAATGCTTACTTGCTTGGGTATGGGTTACTTTTTGGCAATATCTAGTTTGTCAATCGATCCCTTTCTCAAAAGCCAAGCTGCTTTAATTCCATTCCAGGTAAGTGTTGTAATTTACTTTACTTATCTGCGTTGGCATCGCAACAAAGAATTTAGTTAAATATCTAGTTTCACAAAAATTCATACCTGAGACATTCGGTCATAAGTCCGGATTTCGCTTACCCTCGAAGTAGGGGCAACCATAATGTTATGTCCCAGAAGACGGCATCCTTGTTTTCATAGCGAATCCGAACATTTTCCATGCAACTTGCACCGCAAAAAAATCAAGCCGATACGCTCCTCAGCAAAAAAATTACCCTTGATGTCGAGGGTATGGTATGCGCTGGCTGTGTAAGAGCGGTAGAAAAGCAGTTAACTCAATTCCCAAAAGTCAACAAAGCAATTGTGAACCTAGCAACAGGGGTCGCAGTGGTAGACTCGGAATTGACAATAGATGCCGATGCATTAGCTGCGGAATTGACAGGGGCTGGATTTCCGAGTAAACCCCGCAAACCACGCACACAGACAGATAGCGCTCAAGCCTTACAAAAAGCTGAAGAAAAAAAGCGCCAAGAAATGCGCGATGCTCAAAGACAGTTGATAATTTCTGTATTGCTGCTAGTGCTTTCCGGAGTGGGACACTTGAGCAGTCTTAGCGGCTTAAAAATTCCAGCGCTGCACAATATCTGGTTGCACTTTGGATTAGCAACAGTAGCAATCTTAGTACCGGGTCGCCCCATTTTAGTAGATGGTTGGTTGGGTTTGCGACGCAATGCACCCAACATGAACACTTTAGTGGCATTGGGAACTCTAAGTGCATATATTGCCAGCGTAGTCGCGTTAATATTTCCTCAACTAGGTTGGGAATGTTTCTTCGACGAACCCGTAATGATATTGGGGTTCATTCTCTTGGGACGTACCTTAGAGAAACGAGCTAGAAATCGCGCTTCGGCCGCATTCCAAGAATTACTATCACTCAGACCCAACATTGCCCGATTAATATCTAAACGCAATCAAGATAACGACAATGAAACCAGGGAAATTATTGAAATTCCCGCCGAACAAGTCCGTATTGGTGAATGGTTGCAAGTCCTTCCAGGAGATAAGATTCCCGTTGACGGTGAAGTGGTAGAAGGTAAAACAGCCATTGATGAATCCATGCTGACCGGAGAATCAGCACCAGTCCCCAAACAAGTGGGAGACAACATCAGTGCAGGAACCATCAACCAGTCGGGAACAATCGTCATTGAGGCAACTCGTACAGGAGACGATACAACCCTAGCCCAAATTGTGGGTTTGGTAGAAGCAGCGCAAGTTCGTAAAGCACCCGTCCAGAGATTAGCCGATACTGTAGCCGGTTACTTTACCTACGGCGTTTTAAGTACAGCTTTACTAACATTTGTATTTTGGTACTTTATCGGTACTCACATTTGGCATGATATCGCTGTATCAGCAGTGCTTACCCATTCACACTCGACCCACAGCTACATCCATACCTCAACCCCAACTCATTACTCCCCAATCTTAATTAGTTTAAAATTGGCGATCGCCGTGATGGTGGTTGCTTGTCCTTGTGCTTTGGGACTTGCTACACCCACAGCAATTTTAGTCGGAACTGGTATCGGCGCGGAACAAGGTTTATTGATTAAGGGTGGGGATGTTTTAGAAAAGGTACATCAATTAAAGACAATAGTTTTTGATAAAACTGGTACCTTAACTACTGGTAATCCTACCGTCACTGACTGCATTCCCGTCTCGGATCGAACTACTGCTAGTAAATTGATTCAGCTAGCTGCTTCTGTAGAAAGTGGTAGTCAACATCCTTTAGCCTCGGCAATTCTCAACGAAGCAAAAAAACATGAATTATCGATACCCGCAGCGACCGATTTTCATACCGAACCGGGATTTGGTGTATCTGCCGTAGTTGAAGAGACGACGATATTATTAGGTAGCCGGGAATGGCTGAATTTGAACGGAATTGAAATTAATCAAACCATAATACAGCAAATTCAAACCTTAGCTAAAGCTGGTAAAACAGTAGTTGGTGTCGTAACTGGAAACGAAATTGCTGGACTGATTGCCGTTCAAGATACCTTAAGAGCAGATGCCTTTTCTACAGTCAAGCAGCTACGTTCTCAGGGGTTGCGAGTCATGTTACTTAGCGGGGATACTCAGGAAGCCGCTTTAGCTACAGCCCAACAATTAGGATTAGACCCTAATGATGCCATAGCAGGTATTCCTCCCGCCAAAAAAGCAGCAGTGATTGAATCGCTGCAAAATTCTCATCCCGAATCCCTTGTAGCAATGGTCGGTGATGGAATCAACGATGCACCAGCCTTATCGATCGCTGATGTCGGTATTTCCCTGCATTCGGGAACCGACGTAGCAATGGAAACATCTGAAATTGTCTTAATGCGAGATAAATTGCAAGATGTTGTTGAAGCGATCGCCCTTAGTCGTGCCACCTTCAATAAAATTCGTCAAAATTTATTCTGGGCATTTGCATACAATATAGTAGGAATTCCTTTGGCTGCTGGTGTATTATTACCGAGCCTCGGCTTCATTCTTAATCCCGGAGGTGCTGCGGCTTTAATGGCTTTCAGTTCCGTGAGCGTAGTTACTAACTCCCTGCTGTTAAGAAGATTTGCCACTAATTCCTAAAATCCTCCTTTAGAGATATTCTTTATGAGGAAAAATATCCGTTTAGCTCATCTCAGGTTAAACTAGGTCGGTAGTATTATGTTACGTTTCTCACATTAAAATGGTTGAAACGTTTCTTCTAGCTGAATCAATCTTCCAGAGTAAAACATTACCGTTCTACTTTTGCAATCAAAGTAAATATTGGAGATAGATAGCAGCTTCTGACCACTGATTAACGGTTCGATAATGGCAATAAACAATACCGAACGAATCTTGATTGCTGATAGTTTAAGCGGTTGTAGCAACGATAAGTCTATGGCAGTACAATCGAATGAAACTCATATCTTGATTATAGAAGACGACCAGGGACGCAAAGAATTTACCTTAGATAATCCCCTTTACTCTATTGGTAGAGACCGGGATTGCGATATTCATCTGGTATCGCAATTCGTCTCCCGTCGTCACGCCACTTTGGTGAAACTACCGAGAGAAGATGAAAATGACAAGCGATATTATTACCGCATTGTAGATGGTGACATCAAAGGCAGGGCTAGTTCTAACGGTTTGATGATTAATGGACGTAGCAAAATACCCGCTCACGACCTAAAGAATGAAGATGAAGTCGTATTCGGTCCGCAGGTACGTGCTATTTATTACATACTTCAACGAGATGCAACTCAAACCGGGCATACGGATGCTAGTGAATATGACATTACGTTAATAAACCCCAGTATGACCGAAGATACGGAAGATACTGAGGATTAGATTCTGCCCTGTAATAAATGTCCGGGGAGTTTGACGCTCCCCAAGCCATATAATTTCGATGTCAACTAGCGAAAGTTTCAACTAAATGCCAGTAACGGCTATCTTCAATGACTTGCTTCATAAATTCAAACACTCGTCGGCAGTGATTTTCAACTTGGAGTGGTAATTCTTCATTTTTAAACACCAAATTCATCTTGGTTTCTGTTTCAGTAGCCGTACTTTTGTCGATCAGTACTTCTATGGTGACAAATTTGGAAAAAGGAACGTTACCGGGTATCTCCCGTGCCATAATGTAGTCAGGTGTATAATATTGCACATCTAAATTACATTCTTGCAAAAGTTGAATCAATAGCGGTTGGAGATGGTCTATGGGCAGAGAAACAATATATGAACAGGTATAGCGAGCCATAATAGCCCCAGGTTTTATACTTATAACACTCCGTCCATCCTATAATACCTAGCCGTATAAAAGTTAAACAATTACAAATTCATTCACGAATAAAACAGCGATCGTGAGAGTAATATTACTAATATTCCAGTCAGAGTAAAGGATATGGGATTTGTAATACGATAGAAATATTCTTTTAGGTGTGGGTTACAGGTTCCCAAACCGAGTAAAATAATGTTTTGGTGCAGGTAAACAAATTGAAAGTCGCAATTACTGGAGCAACAGGATTTGTAGGCAGTCGTTTGGTAGAACGATTGCTTGTTGAGAATACGGAAGTACTAGTTTTAACCCGCGATCCCAACCGCGCCCAAAAGATTTTCCCGTCTAATGCTTATCCTAATGTAGAAATCGCTGCTTATACGCCAAGTACATCTGGTTCTTGGCAAAATCAAATAGCTAGTTGTGAAGCTATAGTAAATCTTGCAGGCGCACCTATTAGCGAAGGACGTTGGACGAGCGATCGCAAACAGTCGATTTTGAGCAGTCGTAAGTTAACTACACAAAAAATTGTTGAAGCTATAGTTAAGAGTACGACTAAGCCCAAAGTATTAGTCAATGCTTCTGCGGTTGGTTATTACGGTACCAGTGAAACAGCTATTTTTGATGAAAATAGCACCCCAGGCAGCGATTTTCTTGCTCAAGTTTGTCAAGAGTGGGAAACAGAAGCCCAGAAAGTGACAGATAGCGGCGTAAGACTGGTAATTCTGCGATTTGGAATTGTACTGGGAATGGGTGGTGCGCTTGGTAAAATGATTACCCCATTCAAGATGTTTGCTGGAGGTCCTATCGGTAGTGGCGAGCAGTGGTTCTCGTGGATTCACGTAGACGATATAGTTAGTTTAATACTCCAAGTTATAAATAGCCCGGAAATGTCTGGTATATACAATGCTACGGCTCCTCATCCCGTCCGCATGGCAGAACTATCTACAACGATGGGTGAAGTGATGAATCGTCCTTCTTGGCTACCCGTTCCAGCTTTTGCGATCGAAGCGATGTTAGGTGACGGCGCGGTAGTAGTCTTAGAAGGTCAAAAAGTTTTACCCCAACGCACTTTGCAAAGCGGTTTTAAATACGATTATCCCAATTTGAAGCCTGCTTTAGAAGAAATTTTGAAATGAAGGGAGTAGGGAGTAGGGAGTAGGGAGTAGGGAATAGGGAATAGGGAATAGGGAATAAAATTTAGTATTAGGACTTACGATATTGTCACAATACCCAGTTGGTGCGTGACACCACAAACAATATTGTTTCGTTCAAAATCACTCAAAGTGTTACACAC
>NZ_JAYGHM010000071.1:0-38544 GCF_034931125.1 Rivularia sp. UHCC 0363
CTATCTTGAACTCACCAAGTTGTACAATTACATTACCGATATTTTACCGACTCTCGAACCAAGTTTGAATTTAGATATAAATTCGCATTTTCTCAATTTTGATTTGATTTCAACTTGTACGGGTAAAGTTCTCAAATCAACGGAAGACAAGCTTGATAGCATTATTTGTGCTTATGTTGCAGCTTATTGGTGGTACTGGGGAGAACAACGGAATTTAGTTTTAGGTGATGTAAGTACTGGTTATATTGTGATTCCTTATAAAGTAGAATAATCAAAAGGTAGAAGCACAAATTAATTATTAAAGATACTCGTATTCAAGTTTTGATTCCGCTTTGATAAAATGTTTGTTGTTTTTGGGCTACTACTTCTAATTAATAGAGATTTAATGCGTTACCGATCGCGCTAACACATCTAAATAAAATTACGGTGACAAAATCAATCCAACACTGCTAAAACAGACTTCGGTAATAACTTATCCTTAAACCAAACTATTTTAGCAGGGACATTATCTAGTTTAACTCCGGCTTTATCTAAGTTTAAACGCTCGGAAATTGCTAAAATTAAATCATCGCGTTCGGCGCTTCTAACCTGGTAAAATTTCTTTTGTAAATATTCAGGTCGCCAATATCCAACTATTTCTAATAAATAGGTTCTACCATCGGGGTGAACTAAGCGAAAATCGGGAATCATCACGCTACCGGGAATCGGAATTAAATCAACTTCACGCTCTAATACCCATTCTGTTTTGGCTGAATTCCATTTATCAACAAAAGACGCTTCCAACATACTATCGTATTCTTTTGCTGGTGGATAGTGAGACAGCAAACCACATTCGGAATTAAGCGTAAAACGTCCGGTTTTCCAGTTACCCGAATAAAAATCGCGGGTTTGTAACGTTGCGGCTAAACTCCATTTTGTAACGTGAAGTAAAGCGGGAATTAACTTAGCGATCGCCAATCCATACCTTGTACTAGGATTAAATAAACTCGTCGGACCATCAACTGTGATAGTAAACCCGTGATCGGCATCTCCTTCGATATAAGACATTAATTGAAATAACTTAAGATAGCGGAATAAAATTTTATATTCACCCGGAGTATTGCGGTGTGCGTTTAACACCAACTGACTAGATTTATAGAAAATACCCTGAGTTTGTGAAACATTATATCTATGTAATAAAGCTTCTGGAGTTGGAACATCAAAAGCCGTTAAAATTTTATTTTCCGTCAAGTCAGCATACAAACCCTTACTAACTTGTTCTGGTAAAACTTCCTTATCAAGTTCATGAGTTAATTCATCCGCGACCTTTCTTAAGGTAAACTTTGCAGTATCGCGATTGAAAACCGATTTTGCAGCACTAGCGAATACTCTTTCTCGTAACATGGGAGGTTCTAAAGGACTTACTACCTCAAAAGTCGAAAAACTGCTTTTTAAAATATGAGCCAAACCCCGTTTTATCTTATAGTCTGTATTATCCCCTTCCATTTCCAAAAGCTGACGTTCAAGTTCACCGTATCGTTCACCAACAGCTTTTTTATAGCAATTAATCAACTCAACAGCTAACTTTAAATTAACTTTATCAATATTCAACCGCTTCGGGATTATTTGCTCCCCATTTTGACGAAAAACCAGTAAATCAGATGGCAACATTGTTAAAGGTAATACAGTTACAAGCGTTAAATTCCTAACTCCTAACTCCCAACTCTTCCCCCTTTTCTCCTCTTCCTGAGAATTATTGGAAGTCTGTATCTTCTATGATTTGCAAAGCATAAAAAAACGCAGCATCTGCATCGGTAAGCGTGGTACTTCCCTCTTCAATAAGACGCTTATTGACAACTCTCCAAACACTTGGATAACTCTCTCTAAATTTTTTTAATTGGTCGAAAATTGAACGTAAGTCGGCTTGTAAGTGTTGTTTCTTTTCCATAATCTTTTTGTAGGGAAAATCCCATATAAATATTTACGTTCCTTAATAACCTTTCTTAGAAGCCTTGATTAGACCTGATTTTTTAATTACTAACCCCTTTTGTAAATCCGACACTTATAAGATACCCCCTTACATCACTCCTCATCATTCCAAAGATTCATCTGCTCATGGGATTTCTTAGTCTTATACTTACCATCCGAAGTCTTCTCTGCTGCTTTATAACTTCTTCCTCCACCAGTTCCATACATCACCTGTAATCCCTCATCTCTGCGCTCTCTGTGTCTCTGCGGTTTATCCTTTTCAACTCCTCTGCGTCTTTCCGAAGTTCTTTCTTCACTCGTATTTTCCGCAATCACTTCGTATAAAATTGCGTGTTTGTTTTTAATATTCCCCTTTCTCAATACCCTTCCTAATCTTTGAATATATTCCCGTGCGGAACCCGTACCCGATAAAATAATTGCAATACTTGCCGCTGGTACATCTACACCTTCATTCAATACGTGGGAAGCTACTAAACATTTGTATTCACCTTCCTTAAATTTTGTCAATATTTCATGCCTTTCTTTCACCGGGGTTTGATGAGTTATAGCAGGAATCAAAAACTCCTGAGAAATTCGATAAACTGTAAGATTATCGGCGGTAAAAATTAACACCCTTTCTGGATAATGTTTCGCTAACAAATCCGCTAAAATTCTGATTTTACCATCGGTACCCAAAGCGATTTCCTTGGCTTCCCGATGCGCTAACATAGCACGTCTACCAGATTGCGATCGCGCACTGGTTTGTACAAATCTTTGCCAACCTTCTATACTCCCCAAGGAGATTTTTGCATCTTTTAAAAAAGCGTTGCGGGTTTCCATTAATTCGTTATACCGTTCCCGCTCTACTTGCGATAATTTAACTTTAATTTGTACGATTTCGTGTTCTGCTAAAGCTTTACCCGCTAAATCCTCGGCTCTTTTCCGATATACTTCTCTACCAATAAGATAGTTTAAATCAGCGTGTTTCCCATCGGTTCGTTCCGGTGTTGCGGAAAGTCCTAATCGATAAGGTGCGATCGCAAATTCGGCAATAACTCGATTAAAATCTGTTGGTAAATGATGACACTCATCAAAAATTATCAACGCATATTGATTTCCCAAGGTTTCCGCATGAATTGCCGCACTATCATAGGTAGAAACTAGTATTGGTGTTCTATCCCGCGAACCACCACCGAGTAAACCGATTTTGACATCGGGAAAAGCGGCTTCTAAATGAGCGTACCACTGATGCATCAAATCCAAAGTTGGTACGACAATCAACGTGGTGCGTGGTGTGGATTCCATCGCTAACTGTGCTAAATAAGTCTTTCCGGCTGCGGTAGGAAGTACTACAACCCCCTGCCTTTTCGCTAACTTCCAAGCCTGCAAAGCTTCACTCTGATGGGGGTAAGGTTCCATTACTAAACCTGGGTTCATTTCTACAGGATAAAATTCCTTAGCCTCATCCACAAAATCCGTTTGCTCCGCTTGTAGAGCTTCCACCAAACGACGGTATTCAATCGCTTTGATGCGGAACTTTTCAACGCGATCGTCCCACGTTGCAAAATCCATCCATGCTCTACCCCGTGGTGGTGGATGTAAAATTAATGTACCGCGATTGAATGTTAGTTTGGGTATGCGAACCATTGAGAGTTTTCCCAATCTGATACTTTTACTAATAACCTATAACGGTGCATAATTAATCATTAAATTAAAAATTACATTCAAAAAATCCGCGATATATTCAGAATAATTACAGTTATGTCCAACAAAAAATGTTCATTATTTAACTTTAACAACTATTAAAACACTTACTTTTAATTAAACCTTGTTAAGACATATTGCAGCTGTTTAGATCCCAAACATAAAATCCATAGCAAATTAAGTTCAACAATTGAAAGTAAATAATCAAATACGCCTATAAAAATATTTTCTACTTCCTACTCACTACTCTTTGTTCCCTATTACAATTAGAATTAATAAACACGCTCATCATATTTATTATTAAAGTGCCTGAATTGCCATTACGGGATAAATATCTAGCCTTAATCGATGAAATTGTCCAAGCTACTCTTAAGGGCAAAATTAGTTCTCAAGGACAAGTGTATCAAATGCTGCTCAAGGGTGTAACCGTGGGGACGGGAGAAGTATTTGAATTAGTCTTGAGCGAAAATTTAAATTTTACCCAGCAGCAAGTGGATGCTCAAACTGATGAATTCAAAAAAGCCAAGGCTACCCGTAGTTTGAGAGCATTAAAAACAATTCAAACGCAATGGCAACAAGTAGAACAACAAAACAAGGCTACGGAATCAATTCTATCCGCTGCCAGAGAAATTACAACAGCACCAGATAACGAACGTCTGACGATATTTTTGCGCGTTACCGACCCTAATAGTAAACATCCTTTAAATCAAAAGCAACTCCAACAACTTGCAAAATCGCTACAGCGAAATGTGGAGACTTTCAATTTAAAATCTTTAGAAGAATTTTCTCAAGGTATTGATCGCGGTATTGCTTCGTGGGAAAAAGTGCAGCAGCACCTGATAAGCTGGATGTACGAACAAAATCGCTCGTCGATCGGATTTGGTGGAGTACCCGGAGAAAGCGGACCTTGGGCAACTTGGGCAAAACAAGTTAATGGAGAGTTTGCGGCTGAATTATTTCGTATTTTAGCAAAACAAGAATCTCCCGTGGAATTTGCTCGCAGTCAGCGCGTTTTTAGCCTCAGCGATTGGGTGGAATTAACCTTAGTGTTGCAATACTTGCAGCGAGGATTAGTTAACTGGTTTGACCAACAAGCTTACAACGTCAAAGCCGGTTCAAACCTATCAATTTCAACTTTTTTAACCTTTGCTGTTATTTGGAGTCAGTTAGGAAACGGTTTTGGTGCGGATACTTCCTACGGTAGCGCTGCATGGCAAATCGTGTTACAAATATTGCGTACTTTTTCCCAAAGGCCGTATTTTCCCTTGTATGGTGGCATTGTCGCTTCTTTTTCAGGAGATTATTTAAAAGACGCACTTTCTTATTTAGATGAACCTTTACGAAGAGTTGAAGGAACTCAGGAGAAAGCGAGAATTTTGACTATTTTAGGTTATTCTCAAAGAGCATTAGGACGATATGAAACTTCAGTCAATTTTCATCAAGAAGCTTTAGAAATAGCTCGCAATTTCGGAGACAGTGCTTGTGAAATTGCCAACCTAAATCATTTGAGTCGTACTTACGTTGACCAGAAAAACTATTCCGAAGCCATAAATAATTCTCAAAGGGCATTAATATTGAGCAGACAAACTGGTGATAAAATTTCTGAAGCCAACGCTTTAGCTAATTTAGGTTACAGTGAAGTCATGCAGGCTACTCTGTTGGAAGCAGAACCAGAAACCTATGAAATGGCGATAAATTATCTGCAACAAGGTTTAAGTTTATCGGAAAAATTGGGTGATTTACAAAGCAAGGCTTTATGTTTGAGTAGTTTGGGTATCGCTTATTTAGTCACCGAGAAACCGGGAGATGCAATTAAACATTTAGAAGAAGGTTTTAAAACCGCGCAAACTTCCGGAGATTTGTATTTACAGGGTTTAAATTTAACGAATTTAGCCGAAGCAAACTACAGTTTAGCTAGTTTTGAAAGAGCAGTTTACACAGCTTCATTAGGGATGTATATACTTAATCAAATTGCTTCCCAAGAATGGCACAAACCGGCGAAATTGCTATCAACTTTGCAAAATCAATTAGGTGATGAAGGCTTTAAACAATTATTAGCAAATAATCGTCCTAAAATGATTACTTTTATTGGGGTTGACGGATACGATTACATTCCGCAGTTGATCGAAGAATATAGAAGTAATTCGTGATTCAATTTCCTAACGCGGTTACTATAACTACTAAAAAAGATAAGAGCAAAAAGTTAAAATTCTTAACTCCTCACTCTTAACTTTTAAAAAGCGGGCGGGAAGGGATTTGAACCCCTGACACCGTGGTCCGTAGCCACGTGCTCTAGTCCACTGAGCTACACGCCCTTACGATTTATAATATTAGCATATCTAAGCCAAATGACACAAGAAGATTTTCAAAATTCGCCGAATTCATTTCCTCAACAGGGTTTAACCCATCTGGATAATCGCGGAGAAGCGCAAATGGTGGATGTATCGACCAAAGTTGCCACCGTTAGACAAGCTATAGCTGCGGGTAAAGTACGGATGAAACCAGAAACCTTTGCTGCAATTCAATCGGGGAACGCTCCCAAGGGTGATGTATTGGCAACAGCGAGACTTGCTGGAATCATGGCTGCAAAACAAACAGCGGCTTTGATTCCTTTATGTCATCCTTTACCGTTACAAAAAATTGAAGTACAGATCGACCCTTTACCTCAGCTACCGGGTTACGAAATTCAAGCTACAGTTAAAACCAAAGCTGAAACTGGGGTGGAAATGGAAGCTTTAACGGCAGTTTCTGTAGCTGCACTTACTTTATACGATATGGCGAAAGCTTTAGAAAAATCGATTCAAATTGAATCAATACATTTAGTTAGTAAGAGCGGTGGTAAATCGGGGGATTATTCAGAATAGGTAATAGGTAATTGGTAATTGCTTTGAGGCTTCATCCATTGGAAAGAGAAAAATTTTTGTTAACTGCTTTACAATAATGAGAATAATATTTACAAATCTTAAAAATGCAGGCAGCTACAGTTCCTTTTACAACTCCGATTCCCGGTAAATATTGGGAATGGCGCGGACATAATGTTTACTACGTCAAAGCAGGAGAGAATTCACAACGTCCGCCTTTACTATTAGTACATGGTTTTGGCGCTTCTACAGACCATTGGCGCAAGAATATCGCTGAATTGTGTAATGATTTTGAGGTATATGCGATCGATCTATTAGGATTTGGACGTTCAGAGAAACCTAAGTTGCAGTATGGTGGCAATTTATGGCGCGATCAATTGCATGACTTTATCACTGAAGTGATTGGTAGAAAAGCCGTATTAGCAGGTAATTCCTTGGGTGGTTATGCTTCTTTATGTGCAGCAGCTGAGCTTCCTAATTCTGCTGCGGGTTTAGTATTGCTTAATAGTGCGGGTCCTTTTAGTAAAGACCAACCGACAGCGGAACCGGAAGCATTGCAATCAGAAATCGAACCACCTTTAAATGAAAAAGTGCAAAAAATATTCGGCGATTTTGCCAAATTAATATTTAAACAACCAATTGCTCAATTTATTTTATTTCAATACATTCGCCAACCTTGGGTAATTCGTCAAACCCTAGAAAAAGTTTATTTAGATAAAAGTGCAATTACTGACCAATTAATCGAAGAAATTCGTCGTCCTTCCGGTGATGAAGGCGCTTTTGATGTATTTTGCTCGGTTTTTAGTACTCCTCAAGGAGAGAAAGTAGACGTGCTTTTGCAGCAATTAACTTGTCCGTTGTTATTGTTATGGGGAGAAGCAGACCCTTGGATGAATGCAAAAGAACGTTCTCAAAAGTATCGCCAATATTATCCCCAATTAACAGAATACTATCTAAGAGCGGGTCATTGTCCCCATGATGAAGTACCTACTCTATTAAATCCATTATTACGAGATTGGGTTTTTTCTATTGCTGAGTGAAGTTGGGGAGAGTTAAGAGTTAGGAGTTAGGAGTTAGGAGTTAGGAGTTAATAACTTACAATCAGTAACCTTTGACCTTTGACCTTTGACCTTTGACCTTTGACCTTTCAACTTTAACCTTTGACCTTTCAACTAATTATTTCATGGGTTATAAACAAAGTATTTTCCGTGGAGCAATATTTATTATTGCTGCGGAATTGGTGTTAACGATGAATGGAGCAATTATTAAGTTAGCATCAGATGGTTTGCCAAATGAAATGATAGTTTTCTTTAGAAATTTATTTGGTTTATTTAGTTTGATGCCGATATTTGCTTATCAAGGTACGGCAATTATAGAAACTAAAAAATTTCACTTGCATTTAGTGCGCGGACTTTGTGGTGTTGCGGCTATGTATTGTTTGTTCTACGTTATAGCAAACCTTCAATTAGCAAATGCAATGTTACTCAAATCGACGATACCAATATTTATTCCTTTGATTGCTTTTAGTTGGTTGAAAGAGAAAATTTCGGTTGTAGCTCGTGTGGCGATCGCAATCGGTTTTTGTGGTGTATTCTTAGTTCTAAAACCGGGTACGGATTTCGATTGGGTAATGTTAATTGGTATAATTAGCAGTGCTTTTGCTTCAGTTTCGATGGTAACAATACGTAAGTTATCCGCAACGGAACCGGCTGTACGCACAGTTTTGTATTTTGCGATAATTGCTAGTTTGGTATCGGTTATACCTTTAATTTGGGCTTGGAAAACTCCTACTTTTAATGAATGGTTGATGTTAATCGCAATCGGAATTTCTAGTACTTTAGTTCAATTGTTAACAACTCGCGGTTATGCATCTGCACCAGCTTCTCAAGTCGGAATTTTTTCTTATTCTTCGGTAATATTTGGTGCTTTAGTTGGCTGGTTACTATGGCATGAATTATGGGATATTACCTCACTTATCGGTGCTGGATTTATTGTTAGTGCTGGTTTTCTGACACTCCGCGATCGCCGAAAACTTCTAAAATAGTGGTGCGACCATCTTGGTCGCTACATTCCTTTTTATATTCCCTTATTTAATATAAGATTTAATTTTATCTTCTAATTGATTACTAATAATTTCTTTACCGATACTGGGATTATCTAAATTAACTCGGATATATCTTTTGGTATCAAACTCTTTGTCGCTATTTGTATCTTTAACTATTTCGAGAAATATTGCACCCATACTTTGCACAATTTTCCAACTGTTTAATTGAGTATTATCTGGAGTAATTTGCTGTAAGTTTCTTCCTGACAAGTCGGAGAAATATCCAATGCTTGCATCTTTGTAATCCAATTTATTATCTTCGTTGGTGTCTTTGTCAATAATTCGATAAAGCCAAAATCTTTGTATTGGCTCTCCCGTGGTTTTTTTCTCTATTAGATCAAATGATTTAATAACTGCTTTTCTATTTAAAAGAGCATTCGTAGAAGCATCTTTTTTGGAATAAAATATAATATTATATATGTTTTGCCTATCTTCGTAGGAACGCGAAGGCGTTTCTATCCAGCTTTTTTCTCCTTGGTTAGCATCAGGAAACATACTAACTGGAATCATTAAATAATCTGAAACACTATTTACAATCAAATCTCCGTAAACAATGCTTGGCTGTAGATTCTGCTGTGCATTGGCTTGGGACTTTTGGGTTTCTCGATCAATAGAGTTACAAGAAAAACAAAGTGTCGCGATGATAATACTAGCAACGCTTCTTCTTGGTAAATTATAACGACTCATCAAATGCTCCTAACAGCGTATATTTCTGCTCTATTTTATACACTGCTGGCAAATAGTCAAAACAATTCACAATCAACAAGACGGTTTCAATATCAACAACCGTCTTGCTGAGAACCATTTATTTTTCTAATCTAAAATCTATTGATGCGGGTCTTCCTGTAGGGTAATCCAAAATCTAAAATTATTTTCTAAGCTAATCTTAATCATCTATTTGTCCCTGACGACGAATATTGAGAATATCGCTCATCTTTTTGATTTGATTAAAGACTTGCTCTAACTGTTTTTTATCAGATACTTGTATTCCCAAATCGATTAATGCTGGTTGATTAATAGCTGTTTTCACATTAGCGTGAGATACGTTGATTCCTTGGTCACTTAAACGAGATAAAATATCTTTGAAAACTCCCACACGGTCTAAAGCTTCAATCTGTACGTTGACGCTATAAGTTTGATGATGGCGTAAAATTTCCTCCCTAACATTCCAACTAACTGGTACTAAGCGTTCGCAACCCGTATGTTGCAGGTTCTCACATCCTTGCCGATGTATAGAAATTCCTCTACCTCTGGTAACTATACCGATAATCGGTTCTCCTGGGATGGGATTGCAGCAACCCGCGACATAATACATTAAACCTTCTACACCAATGATTGGCGAATCACTTTTGCGATATGTAGTAGTGTTTCCTTCGCGTAATGTTTTTGGTGCGGAGGTTGGTAGATTAGATTGGTTTAAATCTGTGGCTAAGGGCTGTTGCTCTTTGATTATTTCTCGCCATCGATTTAGAATTAAATTTAAGGTGATTTCACCGTAACCTAGAGCCGCAAGCAAATCTTCAACGCTGTTGTAGTTACATTTTTCGGCAACTGTTTGCATTGGTCCAGATTTAAGTAAACTTTCAAAACCAGATTTACCCAACTCTTTTTCTAATAATTCCCGACCACGGGCAATATTTTCCTCTCTACGCGACCGTTTATACCATTGCTTAATCCGATTTTTTGCCGCTGAGGTGGCTGCAAAGTTTAACCAATCTAAGCTTGGATGACTGTTTTTCTGGGTGACAACTTCTACAATATCCCCATTATCTAATCTTGTGGAAAGTGGTACCATGCGCCCGTTAACTTTCGCTCCTGCACAATGATTACCTACTTCGGTATGAATGCGATAGGCAAAATCCACCGTGGTCGAACCCGGACTTAATGCAACCAAATCTCCTTTCGGGGTAAATACATAAATATCGTCCTCAAATAAGTTATCTTTGATGCTTTCTAAATATTCTTGAGCATCTTTCAGATCGCTTTGCCATTCAAGTAACTGACGCAACCAGGTAAACTTTTCATCGGCTCCGGTCATTTGAGTATTATTAGAACCACCTGTTTCTTTATACTTCCAGTGGGCTGCTATACCATATTCGGCGATACGATGCATTTCTAGGGTGCGAATTTGCACCTCTATGGGACGACCCCAGGAACTGATTACCCCGGTATGTAATGATTGGTAGCGGTTGGGTTTCGGTAGACCGATGTAGTCTTTAAATCTACCGGGAATTGGACGGAAAGAATCGTGAACTAATGCCAAAGCACGATAGCATTCTTCATTGGTTCTCACAATGATTCGCAGCGCTGCTAAATCGTAAATTTCGTGAAATTCTTTATGTTGACGCTGCATCTTCTGGTAAATGCTATAAAGATGCTTGGGACGACCCGATAATTCAATGCACTCAATTCCGGCTTCTTTTAAACGAGAGCGTAAAGTTTCGGCAACTTTGGATAATCTTTCTTCTCTTGCGGTGCGTTTATCGGTAACTAACTGCTGTATTTGACGATAAGCATCGGTTTCCAAATACTTAAAAGCCAAATCTTCCAATTCCCATTTAACGTGCCAAATACCTAAACGATTGGCTAGGGGAGCAAAGATTTCCCGAGTTTCTAAAGCTTTGTTGCGACGGCTTTGTTCTGGCATTACATCTAAAGTCCGCATATTGTGCAAACGGTCTGCCAATTTTACAACAATAACGCGAATATCTTGCGCCATTGCTAAAAACATTCGTCGAAAATTCTCCGCTTGACTTTCTGTTTTACTCTTAAAATTAATTTTAGAAAGCTTAGTAACTCCTTCAACTAAACGTCCTACTTCCTCCCCAAATCTTTTTTCTATTTCTTCAATTGTTACTTCTGTATCCTCAACTACATCATGCAAAAACCCAGCTGCTATCATTACAGGGCTACCCCCTAAATCCCGGAGCAACCCGGCAACAGCGATGGGATGACAAATGTATGGTTCTCCCGACTTACGATACTGACCTTCATGTAAGCTATAAGCAAATTCCAATGCGCGACGAATTAAATCTTTTCCTGCATAGTCTGGGTCGTTTTCTGCACTGTTATTAATGGTGTCATTTAGGCAATTTTCCAACCATTCCGGAAGAATAATATCAATTTTAGAATCTACAACTGTACTATTCATATTTAAATAAAGAGGCTTAGTATTTAAATGAGACGGACGACGCAAACGGCACTGCTGTCTCACAGATGCTACTTTCATAGCTAAAGATAGGTTTGCTAATGTAAAAGGAATGGTTTCAAGTAGCAGTTTTTTTCTTATCAAATAGGTGTTACGCATGATAATCTAACAAAATAGTAAGGGCAAAGAAAGCCTCAGCAGGTTGCTTGAGGCAGATGCAAGAAAACAGGTTTTTAAAGATTGAATTAAAAATTGAATTACTCTATGAGATAAAATTCTTGACACTAATACTATCTCAATAATCATTATTATGTCTCTCAATAAGCAGAAATATAGTGCATTTACAACTTTGTTGCAGCAACTGCATTCTGATATCTCTTCTAATTTAGTTAATGCCGACTTACTGCGTCAGCATATGACATTTTTACGAAACTTTTTTCAGCAAGATATTATACCTTTGACTACTCAATTTCCAACAGAGCAATCTTATCAGACTGAAATGAGCAAGCAGCTGCGGTTATTGGAGATAGATATAATGTTTTTTCAAGGAGCGCGGCAAGCTCGATCGGCTGCTGCCAGAGTGAATGCAATTTCCGAAAGATTAACGACCCTGATTGGATACTGCGATGCCATTCTCAAGATGGATAAAGTAGCAGATGACTAAGAAAAAAATGAGAAAAATGTATTAATCAATTATTAATTAATTAAAACAATTTAAAGTATTATCTTACACACATATTATCCTTTAAAGAAAGAAAAACTGTATTATAAGTTTGACTTGGCGAAAGATGGTTTCAACACTTCTATTCATATAGTAGTGTTAAGCTTTCAAGTTGATATTAACATTTTTCCCGAATATTTAGTCAAATAAGTTCTATTCACACAGACGTATTTTCTTTTGCTGCAATTTTTTATCATTTGGTAATAACGAGTTTATTTAGTTAGCATCTTGTACCATGCTCAATATTTAAGCCTTAGTTGCCAGAATGACTATGGGAACCAGATCGAGACCAGAAGACTCTTGTTTTAAACGGGAAAGTAACAAGCTTTATAGGGCAAATCTGATAAAGTATAAAAAATTTGATTGTCAGATTTATAACTTATCACTAAATAACCCATAAACAATTATGAACGATGTTTTATTGTCAATTGAAAATTTACGGGTAGGATATGCTACGAGCGGTACAGAAGAGGAGCAATGGGCTGTAGATGGTGTCTCTTTCGCGCTGCAACCCGGCGAAAGAATGGGTTTGGTGGGGGAATCTGGCTGTGGTAAATCTACTTTAGGACGTGCCGGGATGCGTTTATTACCTGCCTCCACACGCATCGAAGGACGGGTAATGTTTCAGGGACGGGCTGTATTTGAAATGAACTCCGAGCAACTGCGGAAATTTCGGGGAGAAGCGGTAGCATTAATCTTCCAAGACCCGATGACACGCTTAGATCCGTTAATGACCATCGGCAACCACTGTCTGGAAACTCTCAAAGCCCATTCACCCCAGTTATCCAATTTACAGGCAAAGGAAAAAGCGATCGCCACTTTACAAAAGGTAAACATTCCCCCGGAAAGATGGAGTCAGTATCCCCACGAGTTTAGCGGTGGAATGCGTCAGCGGGTAGCTATTGCTTTAGCTTTATTGTTAAATCCCAAATTAATTGTTGCTGACGAACCCACCACCAGTTTAGATGTCACCGTTTCTGCTCAGATTTTACAGGAATTAACTCGATTGTGCGCTGAGGAAAACATGGGATTGCTGCTGATATCCCACGACTTAGCAATGGTTGCCGAATATTGCGATCGCATTGGGGTGATGTACCAAGGAAAGATGGTAGAAACGGGTTTATCCAAGGAAGTATTCCGCAATCCCCAACACGAATATACGCGATCGCTTTTGAAAGCAGCATTGCACATACAGACATTTTCAGATGATGAGAATGCAGATATAGGCAAGGAATTATCAGGTAGTCTCAAGGAAAAAGCATCTCATGTCACACCGTTGCTAGCAATCAAAGAATTACAGCAGCACTACACTATTGAACCAAATTTTATCGAACGAATATTTAAAGGACAAGGACAAACCATCAAAGCAGTAGACGGGATCAATTTAGAACTATATCAAGGAGAAATTCTCGGATTGGTTGGGGAATCGGGTTGTGGAAAAAGCACGTTATCGCGGACAATATTACAGTTAATTCGTCCTACGGGGGGTAAAGTTGAATTTTTAGGTAAAGAATTAACCACTTTGTCGCGTCAACAAGTACGCTCCGAACGACGACAAATGCAGATGATATTCCAAGACCCCCACGCTTGTTTAAATCCGACGATGACGGTAGGACAAAACATAGCCGACCCATTAATTATTCATCATATAGCAGATGCCGGAGCCGCAAAAGAGCAAGTATTATGGATGCTTGATAAAGTTGGATTGAACCCATCCGAAATGTACTATCAACGTTATCCCTCCGACTTATCCGGAGGACAACAGCAAAGAGTTGCGATCGCAAGAGCTTTGATTACTCGTCCCAAGTTGGTAATTTGCGACGAACCCGTGAGTATGTTAGATGCTAGCGTCCAGTCGCAAGTTTTAGATTTGATGTTGGAATTAAAAGCAGAATTCGAGTTAACTTATTTATTTATTACCCACGACTTATGGTTAGCCAGATTTCTGTGCGACAGAATCGCCGTCATGCATGGTGGTAAAATCGTCGAACTTGGTGCAACACAGAAAATTTTCAGCAATCCCCAGCATCCTTATACTCAAACTTTACTTGCTGCCGCTCCGTTGTTAGCAAGAGCTTAGGAAGAGGATGGGGGGACGGGGGGATAAGGGGATGGGGGGATGGGGGGATGGGGAGAACTTATTACCTTTGACCTTTGACCTTTGACCTATGCCTCATGCCCAATCCCCATTTTTCTTAATTAAGTATGGGATAATTATTTAAAGTTGCTCCGTATAGTTCAACAAATCTTCTGTAAAGCGACATACTTTTACAGTTAGATTTACTTAATTTAAGTAAGCTATCTCGATTTTTTTCCGCAAGACTGCGTAGGTAAGGTAAATCTTCAAATAAAGTTAAACAAGAAGCAAAATGCAGTAATAACTGTAAAAATGGCTTAAACCATTCTAAATCGCTGTAAATATCAATAAAGAAATAATGCTCGTTTTCGTTTAAGGGAACCGCATGAAATATTACAGTTATTCGTCTTTGATTATAAACTGGAATACTTAATTCTACCGTGTAAGGATTGTGTAAAATTAAATCAACCTCTACAATCGGTTTTCTCCAAATTCTCAGAGGATTAAAAGGTGAATCTAAGATAGTTTGAAATGTAATAAGTCCGCCATTCTCTGTAAGCTGAAAATCACTAATCCCAACAACCTTAAGGTTATTTAAACTAAAGTGATGAATGCTTTCTAGATGCTTTAAATTTAATAAATGATAAATTTGACAGATGTAAGGAAAAGGTAAGATATATTCCTGACTAATCATGTATCTTTGCTTTAAACCAGGCTTAAAACCATCTCTATTACAACATTCCTGCAATGCGATCGCATCACGATGATTCGGTGCATCTGGTCTCAAAAATAACCAGCTTGCAAAGAATAAAGCTGCTGTAAATAACTGTACAACTTCAATCGCGGATAAGTAACCATCGGCAAATGCAGCAAAACTTCTGTCGCTAATACCAAACAGCCAAGATGGAATACCAAACAGCCAAATACCGCTTCTGACTCTACCGAAAATAAGCGCAATTTCGGCCGCTTTACCGATTTTATTTTCAACCGATTCTATTGTATCTGTTGTTGCAATATTATCTAGCATAGTTTCTATCATGTTGGCATAGCAAAAATTACCTCCTCAACTACATAGAGAAAGAGGCTTTTATGTGAGAAATGCAGTTTTACAAATGAGAATTTTATGCTGCTAGAAAAGTGAACTATAATCCACCAAGCAGATTAACTGAAACTATTTTTATTTACGCTGCGCTTCTAGATATAAATATCTTTAAAACAGCTAAATAGACTTTAATGACTAAGTTAATTTTCCTTAATATGCTAATAAAAATACAGGTTATCAGGATACATATATATATATTAGTAAATAAATATTGACTTTTACAGCAATATAATCATTTATGTCCATAGTGTGACATATGCCTAAAAGTAGTAAAGTTGCATCAGTCTAAAGACAGTAATTCAGCAAACGGCGAACAGAAGTTGTAGGGTGTATTGTCGCGTAGCGCAACGCACCGCGATAATTGTTTTATGGCTTACCACTGGAGAATGCAATTCCCCGACTCATAGCGAAAGTCTCAAGAGAAGCTAAATGTAGCGGTTTTCAGTCGAATTAATATATTTGAGGCAGAGCCTCACATACAGGGGTTCCCAGTCGGAGACTGGGAACTAGTTAACTAGTTATTACTCATAGAGTCAACAGCTTTTCCGAAGCTTAAGCTAATATCGCGTTTACTGTTTCGATGTCTGCATCGCGAACTGCATCAAACCGGGGAAGAATTTATAAGCAGCTGACATAAATGACCCCGAACCAACTATTACTTCATCTTTTTGATGTTTCACTGCATCCCAGACTGCATCAGCGACATCTTGGGGTTTGCTTGCTGCGGGTGATTTTAGAAAACTACTCATGGAATTGCGACGTTTTTCGGCTTCTTGTTCGCTACTTCCGCGAAACTGCGCTCTTTCCATGAAGTTACTATCAGTTGCGCTGGGATGCACTGCACTTACATGGATACCTTTGGGTTTTAATTCTAGTCGCAAGGTTTCTGTTAAACCTGTAATCGCGTATTTGCTGGTGCAGTAAACGGTCATTTCGGGTAAGGGTAATTTACCACCGATAGAGCCGACATTCACAATTGTTCCGCTACCACGCTGTAAAAAATGGGGCAAAAGCGCGTGAATTGTGTGAATATATCCCCAGAGATTTACATCTATAATTCGATGCCAATCATCTAATCTTGTGTGTTCAATTGGCCCGGTCATACAGACCCCAGCATTATTAATTAAAACATCAATGCTGCCAAAAGAATCTATTGCCTTTGATACTAGGGTATTTACTTGTGCTTCCTGACTGACATCGCACGGAATAGCTAATACTTTTGTGCCGATCGCACGAACTTCCGCTGCTGTTGCTTCTAAGGTGTCAGCTTGTCGTGCAGTTAACACTAAATCATATCCTTTGCGAGCCAATAAAAGAGCTGTTGATTTACCAATTCCTTGAGAACCACCTGTAATAATTGCGGTAGGCATAACAAATAATGTCAATATCTCTGTATCATTTCTTAATATTGTCGTTTATAAATTGCAAATGATTATCCGTCATGCGACTGAAAATGATTTAGGACATTGATTCCAAACGGTGACGTAGCTGGCTACTAATTGCATCAATAATTGTCACAACTACCAACAACACCAACATCATTGTTGTGGCTTTTGTATACTCAAATCCGTCGATGTAACTTTTAAGTTGAAAACCTATTCCACCCGCTCCTACTACACCCAAGACCGAAGCTGCGCGAATATTATACTCAAACATCCACAAGGTATACCCTAAACTCAAAGGTAATATCTGTGGTAAGATCCCGTACTGAGCGATTTGGCTGGGAGATGCGCCTATAACTCGTAATGATTCGAGCGATCGCGGATTTACGGCTTCGATAGCTTCTTGGTAAAATTTAGCTAAGTAACCTACAGTATATATACTTAAGGCGAGCATTCCCGCAGGCGCACCTAATCCTGTCGCGGCAACAAATAATAAACCTAGAACAATGGAAGGAACCGAGCGCACTGCATTTTGAAGTAAATTTGCTAACCAGCGTAACCATTGAGGAGCGATATTTCGGGAACTCGCGATCGCAATCGGTAGTGAGATAATTGCCCCGATGGTCGTTCCCCATAATGACATTTGAATAGTTTCGATTAAGGCTTTAATTGCAATATCAAGAACGGATAAGTTAGGAGGAAATAAGCGTGAAATAAAATCAACAATATATGGATAACTATCTTTGAGCAAACCAAAATCAACTTGTAATCCGCTTAAAGCCCATCGATATATAACTATAATAATTGCTAAAATAATTAACCGAACAATCCAAGTATAGCGATTCCAAAAATTAGACCACAGCAAAGTCAGATTTTTCATTTTAAATTTTTGTTTCTCACCCGTTTAGCAAACTATTTAGACACACATTTGAGTAAACTTTTCTTGGACTTGTTCGCAGGTACCATCATAGGAAATCTTTCCAGCATTCAAAATTATGGCTCGATGGGCATATTTCTTAGCCATTTCTAAGTCGTGTAGCACTACAATTACTGTGATTCCAGACTGAGAATTAAGTTTTGACAGAGTTTTCATCACCTGTTGTGATGCAATAACATCTAATCCAGTTGTCGGTTCGTCAGCAAGTAATATTTGTGGTGATTGAATTAAAGCTCGTGCGATCGCAACTCGTTGCTGTTGTCCACCACTAAGTTGGCAAACTTTTTGATATGCTTGTTCGCGTAACCCTAATTGTTCTAATAATTCTAATGCTTGATGACGGTAGTGTTTGGGAAAACCAAATAAAGTTTGACTAGTTTTTAAAGTTCCTAATTTACCGCATAAAACGTTATCAATCGCCGAAACTTGCCGAATTAAACCACCTCCTTGAAATAACATCCCCACTTGACGACAAATTCCTGGTAGGGTGCGAGGGTTCAGTTTAATTCCATCGATCTCTACAGTACCTTGTGCAATTGGCATTAGTCCCACGAGCGATCGCAACAAGCTAGATTTTCCCGCTCCATTCAATCCGAGCAATGCGACAAATTCACCACGATGGATACGACAATCAATGCCGTTGAGAATGGGACGCTGTAAATTTTCAGAATAAACGCTTTTTAAACCCAAACACTCAATTACGGTTTCGTTCATGGGATTTTGCCGGTGAAATTAATTTTAATTGAGATCGAATTAGATGCACCCGGATACACTATCCCAGATTAATACTAATAATTCTTAAAAAGCTTATCAACTTATATTTTTTATCAGTCCTAGCTTTTTGTCAATTATTAGCAATAAAATCATGCTGATAGTGCGATTTTTTTAGGGTTCAATGCCTATGCGTTGCAGTGCAGTGCGAACGGGAGCAAGATGAGTACTATGATTAACCCGTACTAACTTAGTCGAATTATACAGGTTACGCAGCAAACCATTATTTCCTGGCAGGTTCAACTTCAACATTGCATTAATTAACTTATCGCGGTCTTGCACAGATACATCATCATCAATTGCTACACCGTGGGCAGGAACTCCATTAATTTTATAGAGTACTCGTAACTGTGATCGCTCTTGGTTAGTGATGTAAGGTGGCAACATCGCATATTCCGATACTGCTGCTGCATCTGCTTGTCCGCGCAAAACTGTTTGCAGAGCTTTGCTGTAATTGCCACCATAACTAACCTGTCCAAAAAATCCATTCAGACGATCTTTATTAGGGACAAACCCCAATTTTACTAACTGACTAACTGGAAAAATAAAGCCACTACCAGATGTCGGGGAAGTAAAAGACATCTTTTTACCTTTGAGTTGCCCTAAAGTCGCTTTCGATTGTCCAGAGCGTAACGAGCTATTTTTGGGAACGACGAAAACTGAATCATAAGTATAGCCACCAGAGTAATTTTGGCGCACTTCTGCTAAATACAGCTTGGCTTTTGCAAGTTGTTCTGCTTTTAAGGCTGGACGACTGCTCAAAAACGCCACATCTGCTCGATTCGCTCGTAACGCTTCCACAGCAGCTGTATCATCACCAACCTGAGCGCGAACGTTCATTCCTGTTTCTTTGGATATAAATGCTGCTACCGCATCGGCTTTTATTTGTAAATCGGTTGAGTCTGAACGACTAGGGAAAACCATGTTAATCGTGCGTCTACTTTGAGCGAACAATTGCTGCGTACTTATTCCTATCACAGACAAGCCAGTAAGTGCAGCCAATGCTACACCCACAACAGTTTTCTTGCTACGAGTCATTAGCAACACTCCTAATTGGTAATTATTCTTTTTGATAACAGTTGCAAATTACTTGCAATTAGTCTGTATAGATATTGAAATAAATTTGAAATAAAGTCAATAGTTTTTTGTAGCCTTTAACTCAAGTATGAGTAACTGCCAATTCTACTGCCGTAATAATTTCCCTATGTATTACAAATACGATCGATATTTCTGTATTATTTCTTCATATTGTCGTAGATAAACTGCAAATGATTATCCGTCATGGGACTGAAGATGATTTACCGGCGATTGTGGCGATATATAATGCTTCAATCCCCGATCGCATGGCAACAGCCGATTTAGAACCCGTATCTGTAGCAAGTCGTGTAAACTGGTTTAAAGCGCGATCGCCTTTAAGACATCCTCTTTGGGTAATAGAAATTGAGGGTATAGTTGCGGGATGGTTGAGTTTTCAACCTTTTTATGGTAGACCTGCTTATCATGCAACTGCCGAAATAAGTATTTATATTGCTTCAAACTATCATCGTCATGGCTTGGGGAAGCGGTTGTTAGCGGAAGCGATTCATCAAAGTCCCGATTTGGGATTAAATAGGTTAATTGGATTTATTTTTGCTCACAATGAAGCAAGTTTAAAACTGTTTGAAAAGTTTGGTTTTGAAAGTTGGGGATATTTACCGGAAATTGCGGATATTGATGGTGTAGAGCGCGACTTGGTAATTTTGGGGTTGCGGGTGGGATAGAATGATTAAGTAAATGATGAACATAGTTTATACTGAATTTAAAGCTTAAAGTAAGTAGATACTGAAGTAATTAAAGATTGTGAATTTCTCAAAGGAGTTGCATTTATACGTTTAGTAGATTATGGAAATCAAGTAGCTATTATTCCCGCTTCTTCAATACACCCGTCAATTTACTTAATTGAAACTACAAATTATCAATCCGCAGTTCTTTTTAAACATTCAACAAAACCGAAATCATCTTGGTCTTTTACTTTAAGCATTCAAGAAGAAGAAGCTTTAGATAAATTACTCTACCACTATCCTGATTATTACCTGTATATCGCTTTTATATGTCATCGAGACGGTATATGCTGTGTATCTAAAGAGCGACTGATGAATATTCTAGACACAGAAAATGGTATTACCGATCAGCATATTTCCATATCCAGACAACCTCATGGTAGTTATTATGTGAGCGGTCCAGGTAGACAATGAAGAATATTATGAGGTAGAAATTGATTTTTTGATCGATATACTCTCGTACATGATTAGTAAGAAAATTGACGGTTACAAGTGGGAAGATAAGCGAGTTCGAGAGTCATTAGAAGCAATGAAAGCTAAAGGTTTAACAACAGGTCGTATTAACGTTCGTCGTGGAAAGGACGTTAAGGGACTAGATATGAAACGTCAAGAACCTGGAAACTGGTTCGGTTATGGTTTTGGTACAAGTAAATGGGTCACAGATGCAAAACGGAAATATCCGGATGTTTCTACACTCGTTGTAGCATATCAAAAATGTAAAAAAGAAGACGGTTGGGACAATCAACCACTTTATTTACCAACATTGATTTTACCTAAAAGTAGATTTGTTTTTATGTTTAACTACTCAGATGAAACCGAAGAAGCCGACGATTAATAAAATTATTGCACAATCACCAAATCATCTGTAAGTCCAACATAAAACCAGGTAAAACATCCTCACCTGACAAACTATTTGGATTATTTAAAACTTCTACTTCTTTTCCAATTCTGTAAATCTCTACTTGAGAATTTTTACGATTAATTAACCAACCCAAACGTACACCGTTACTGATATATTCTTTCATCTTTGTTTGAGTCGTTTTCAAGCTATCGCTTGGTGAAAGTAACTCAATAACGAAATCAGGAGCAAGCGGTAAAAATTTCGTTTGCTGTTCTGGTGTTAACTCATTCCACCTTGACAATTTTACCCAAGCAGCATCTGGAGAGCGGTCTGCACCATTAGCAAGTTTAAAACCACCAGAAGAATCAAAGGTAATTCCAAGCTTATATTTTTGATTCCAAATCCATAATTGAGCAGTTAATCCTGCATTGCGGTTACTGCTTTCTCCTCCTACTGGTGGCATAATTATAATCTCTCCAGTTGAATTACGTTCAAATCTTAAGTTTTGATTTGTTTGACATAGCTGATAAAATTGCTCGTCTGTTAAATCAATAATGGGTTTAAAATCTACTGTTAAGGCTTGCATAAAAATAAAACAAATGCGGGGTATCTCATAGCTTTAGTTTAACGCAGCGTTGATATTAGGCAATAGGGAATAGTGAGAAGTAACCTTAAGAAAAAATGTTATCCATAACACATAATTTATCTTACAATTAATCGTGCAGAAGCAAATATATATTTACTATTTACAGTTCTATGACTACTAATAAGCTACCGAAACAGGCTGTAATAGTCATAAGTGCGGGATATGGATTTTAAACTAACTTAATATCAATTCATTAGAAATCAAATAATCAATTAACAGCGCGTGTAAGGACAATAATTATTGTGTATCATTAATCGGAATGCGTTAAGCTATTTTAACCAACCCGGCTGATTATTAAACTACATGCAGCGTTACATTTAATTCTGAATATGAATGCTGCTTTATCAGCTACATTCAAGCATGACGTAAATTTTATTCAATTAAGATTATGGATAATCTAGAAAATCTCATTCCAAATCTAGAAAACACTAACCTTTTAGCACTTGACAACTCATTTAATACAGATACTTCAACCTTTGAGAATAATCTTACGGGAAGCTTTCAAAAACCGATATTAACTGCATCTTCTGAAGTTACTCCTCTTACTTTAGAATCAGATTTTACGGGAGAATTATCTGATTCCCAAATTGCTCCTCAACCGCAAGCTGCTTTAAATACAAATCTTATCGATAATGGGATTTTTACAGTCGATGCAACTGGTAAATTTACGATTGATTTCTTATTTGATGCGGGTAGTTATCAAAGCGAATTGGCTATTTTTAATCTTGCGGGAATGGAATCAAATCCCGGTGATGATCAGTATATAAAAGAAGCTGCTCGTCGTGCTTTGACTAATTCGGAGCAAGGTTACGTTGTGATTAATGATGGTTCTGAAGGTGCGAAGTTTACGGGAGAATTAGCAGAAAGCAATAAAAATGCAGGGAATTATGCAGGTGTAAAAACCTTTATGATGAATCCTGGAGATAATTTTGCTTTGATGTTAGTTCCTCAAGGTAACATTCGGGAACTATTGAATAATCAAGTCGTTGACGATGACAAGCGTCCTTTATTTTCCATAGCATCAGCGAACCCCGATAACGCAATTCAAATGACACAGTTGGTAGAAGGAACTATTGATGGTGGTGTGTTCGGGATGGAGGATTTACGTTTAGATAAAAATTCCGATACCGATTACAACGATATTATTTTTCACGTTAAAGGTGCAGCGAGTCAAGCAACATTTTTTAATGAGTTAGATAATGTTAATAGTTGGGATGAAACCGAGTTAGGAAAACAGTTAATCGAATTTGCTCGAAATAATAATAAGTTTAATCTAAGCAATAATCCCGGTAAATTAGAGTTTGAAAAATCTGAATTTAATACTTTTGAATCGGGAATCTCTACTTTATCAGCCAAGATAATTCGGACTGACGGTGATTTTGGCAGTGTTAGCGCTACAGTCAATTTAATCAACGGTACTGCTACCGCTGGTGAAGATTTTGATGGTGCTGCTATCATCGTTAACTTTGCTGATGGAGAAATCGAAAAAAATATCGCTATTCCTATCTTTAGCGATGAGCTAAAAGAAGGTAGCGAAACTGTTAATTTATCTTTAGTAAACTTGAGTGGTGCTATTCTTGGGAATCAAAATACTGCCGTTCTAAATATTGGTGATGAGGATTCGAGTAACATTATCTCTACTACCAGTAGTGATGATTCACCATTATCTTTAGATACAGTTAATGTTTTTTTGAAACCACAAGAAGAAATAAGCTTTGACCTTACTGTTACCATACCCGAAGCATTTCAATCGAATACACCAACACCTCAAAGTGTAAATAGTGCTGGAATAAATATTGTTCCGATAAATGATAATTCTGGTTATATCAAAGAAATTTCACCAACCAAAGTTGAAGGAAACAACCATACCTATAACATCAAACTTGCATCCGACGGTACTGGTAGTAATCAAACCATGACTTTGCAAGCTGAAGGTTACGGTGATACCACAATTAATGCAATTACAGGAATAGCTGGTCCCTACACCCTTCCTCCCAATCCGCTCTCAGGTACTCTACCAGTCCAAGGAGTGGTTACGGGAGGAAGTGAGGAAGGAGTTTTACTCAACGAAAAAGTAAAAAATAACCCTAGCGTCCGTAACGTTGGTTTTTTAGAAGTCAACAACCCCGCTCAAGCAGAGCAAACCTGGTTGATAATCCACGGTTGGAATGACGCTCCTGAAGGAAAAATTGCCGATGTAGCGCAGGAAATTAGTAAAACCAAACCTGGCGATCGCGTTCTATTATTAGATTGGAGAGAAGCAGCTTACAATAATTCGGAAACGTTAGGTGTTGAGTTTGGTGTTCCGGGTAAAGGGAATTTCCGTGCTGCTACTTGGATTAGTCCAGTTGCTGAATTTGCGGTTAAAGCTTTAAAGGATTTTTATGGAATTGATATTCAGAAAGCTTCCCAAAGTTTGAATTTAATTGGTCACAGTTTGGGTTCTTTGGTGAATGCGGAAATGGGACGAATTTACAGAGACGGACTTACCTTGGAAAACAATACATTTTTATCAGGTAATACCCAAGGTACCAGAACAATTACTGCTTTAGACCCCCCGTCAGCAAGAAATCGCGATGAAAATCCATTGTTTAACGACCCAAATGAAGATATATACGATGTAGATGGTAGGATACAAGATACTCAAGCTCCCGCAAAATTCGCCGATGTATCGGTATTTTCTAGAGCATTTGTCGGGGAAAAAAGTATTGCGGGAAATCCAAAATTAGCTGTTACTGCTGATGAAGCTTTTCAAATGGATTTCGGAACAATATCTGAGTTTGCTACTGATTTTGGTAGCGAACACGCTAGAGTAGTTAAAACTTTTACTAATACAATTAATCAACAAGGTTTAATCGGCGATTTACTCGGTGTCAGAGCTTATGAATCTATAGATAAATTACCCATCGAAGATTTTGACGAATTAAGAATCCGTCGAGAAGACAACGGAGGTTATAAAGGAATCATTGACGTTAACAAAGATGATCGAGCAACTTTATTAATTGGAAAAGCAAAAACAGGTAACAAAGATGATATCGTTATCGGTAGTTTTATTAATCAAGAAATCAACGGTGCTGACTTTTTAAATATTGGTGGAGATAATCGCTATACCGGAGACGGAAACGATATTTTCTTCGGTGAAGCTGGAAACGATACTATTATCGGTAATAAGAATGATGATATTCTTTTCGGCGGTATTGGTAAAGATAAATTAAATGGTGGTTCCGGGATAGATACATTTATTTTAAAACCCGGTGACGGTGGTGTTGTTTCAGATCAAACTGATGTCATTGAAGATTTTAAAGTTGGTACCGATAAAATTGGTTTGATTAATCTTAACTTTGGAGAATTAACCTTCCAAGAATTACGTAGTGGATTATTCGGACGTTCCAGAGATACCGCGATTATTGCTAATTCTGAATTTCTCGCATTGCTTAAAGATACAAAAGTAGCAGAAATTCAAAAACCGGAATATTTTGTATCTATTGATGAAGAGAAAATTCGAGTTAGTTAAACTTTTAAATTAAATAGTGCGTTAGCTTGATTTTTAACGCACTATCATGAATTTACAACGTGTTAACGAGAAATATTATGTTTACCTAATTACTAATCTTTAATATGTTTAAATCTATCAATTATCATATCACTAACCACACACATGATATAAATAATAGTAGTTATAGTACTACTCATAAAGCCCCAAACAGTAATTAGTTTATATAACCATTCTATAGAATTATTGATTTCAAACTGAGAATTGACACTCGGCAATACTGAAAGAAATTTTCCAACTACTGTAATAATCAGACAACTATTAAAGATACTACTACCAGAATAGATGAACCCAAGATAAAACTTAATTTTTTTAGAAGGAGTTTTTTTCGCTACTACAAACCAGATTAAACCAGCAAGCGAGCCAACTAAAATACTTATTAATGTATAAAGAATATATTCCATGTTTTTCTATTTGTATTAGGATTTGACAACAGTTTGCTGAATAAATGCCATAAAAAAGCTCTTGCTATTTGTTAGCAAAGATGCAAATTTTAAACGATGATTTTTACTTATAATCTAAAACTTGAGATAGTTGAAGATTCTCCATTTACGATAGCAATGTGCTTAATTTGATTCTGCTAGACACGAGACAAACTTTAATTTTTGTTTGACAAAGATATATACTTCTTTTAACAGCATAAAATTATTTTATCTGTAGAATAAATTTTTTCTATAGTACCGATAAACACAGGATTAAACTTCTGTTCAAATTGATAACTATATTACCCCAGACCCAAAAAATGATATGTTGATATTAACTGTTATTAACTAAAAAAAGTGAATTTCTTTATTGGGTGCGCTGTTTGGTCTTATAAAGGTTGGGTAGGTAAATTTTATCCTCAAGGTACTCGCTCTACAGATTTTCTTCACCTCTATAGTCGTCGCTTCACCGCTGTGGAAGGTAACACTACTTTTTATGCGGTACCAAATCAAAAAACTGTCGAACGCTGGGTGGAGCAAACACCACCTGAGTTTAAATTTTGCCTGAAATTACTTCGTTTTATTACTCATAACGGCTTACTCAAACCCTACATTGATGATGCTTTAAAATTCGCCGAAATCATGCGTCCTTTGGGTACCCGTCTTGCACCGATGTTTGCACAATTACCACCAAGTTACGCACCAACATCCATCGAGGACTTAACCACTTTTATCGCAGCTTGGCAGCAAACGCAAATACCTTTAGCTATAGAAGTTAGACATCGTGACTGGTTTAAACAACCCCACGCTAACAACTTGACAAATCTTTTACAAAATTTTGGGGTAGGAAAAGTAATTCTAGATTCCCGTCCCATCTATATCGGAGAAGACGACCCACAACTGGGTTCCGAACGACGTAAACCTCAATTACCCGTTGAATTTAACGTCACAGCACCTTTTACTTTAATTCGCTTTATTTCCCATCCGAATTTACCCATGAATCAACCGTTTTTAGAAGAATGGGTAACTCATATTCAGCAATGGTTGCAAGCTGGAAAGCAAATTTACTTCTTTGTCCACTGTCCCCAAGAAGAAAATTCACCCATGACAGTTCGTCATTTCTACAACTTATTAGAACAGAGCGGTATAGGGGTTTCACCCCTCCCTTGGAACCTGCTTAATAATTCTCCTAAACAACTAATCTGGTAAGTTGCACTCTACGCTAGTTGTGGTAACTTGAAAGAAGTAGATAAAAATAAATCGCAAGAACATAGTAATTTATTGAAAGTTGGGATTAAAAATTATCCGCTTTCATAATTTCTATAAGCTTTTACATACTAGTGATGTATAAGCAAATTTTGGCACGAAATAATACAACTTTAGATTACTAATTAAAAGACTATTTTGCGTGCTAAAAAGTTCAATTCTTTTGGGTAGCATTTACTTATAGGGAGGTATCTATGAACCGCCTACTTTATCAAAAATCCTTATCCTACAAAGGATATCTCATCATACCATTTGTTTTTGGGAAAGCGGATAATCACGAAATTTATTCGTACAAATTGATATCAGATATTGGAGCTAAAAGCCAGTATCATAAAGCAGAAAACCCAGCAAAAATCTATGGCAGTAGTGTTGATAATATCGTAAATATTGCCAAAGAACATATAGACCAGCATTGCGATCGCGTTAGCGATCGCGATATGTTCAAACATCGCTATGTTTTCCGCAATAATTTAATTATCGTCTCCCAGGAAGCTGGTAAATATTATTACGACCATTATCTACCAGATTCTTTAAATAACATTGCCGCACCAAAGTTGTTTAATTCTGAATACGAATGTTGGTGCTGGGTAAAACAGGGAATTGATTCATTAAATGTAGAACAAAAAGTAAGGCAAAATTAGAAAGTAGGGAGTAGGGAGTAGGAAGTAGGGAGTAGGGAGTAGGGAATAGGAAATAACTAGTTCCCAGGTTATACCTGGGAATTATTCTGTTAAGGTTCCAGCCTCAAATAATATAATAAGAGGCAGAGCTTACCGGAGTTAAGGAACGAGGTTAAATTCACTGATTACTGTTCACTGATTTACGGTAGCCAAAAATTCGGAATAACTGATTGACTAATTCCCCGCAGAGTATTATTAATAGTTCTAGCAGCTTGGATGTGGGCTTCGTCTGCTTCTATTGGTAAAATATTCGCATTTACACCTTGTCCTAAATAGGAAACTACTAAATTTGCGGCTTCCAAACCTGTAACATAAGCTTTTTCTTGCGACCACGAACCGTGACGACTGGTAATCCAATCACCGCTCATAAATACATTATTAAAACTTGTTTGCGCTGGTAACATATATTGATAGCTACCCGGTGAAAAATGAGTCACAGCTTGGGGTAAACGAATCACGCTGCTATCAACTACCTTTGCGATCGCAAATTCCGGGACGCAGCTTGTTAAATACTTCTGCACTATAGGAATAATTTCTGCATCGCTCAAAGCAATAAATTGATTAGCATGATAAAAATCAACTTCTACAACCGTTCCCGGCTCATTTTTGTATTCATCGTGAAGCGCATTTAAATCAAAAAATGTCCATCCGGTGGTTTTATCAAAGCCAAAACAAGCGTTAGAAGGAAGAGGAACATTAATTTTGCGATCGAACCATAAGCGGGTTGCTAACACATCAATTGCGCCTAAATTACTCAAATTGCGAAATTCTTTACGGCTTTGTAAGCTTTCGCTATGAGAAACAATCTTTTTAATTCCGCCGATCCCAACGCTGAAAACTACCGCATCCGCTGCAAAAGTTTCGTTACCGCAAACCACACCTTTCACTTGATTCCCATCAGTAACTAAATCCGTAACTCGCTTATTTGCAAGTACCTTTGCTCCTGCTTGTTCAATTTTTTCTACCCAAGGACGGAAGATTTTTTCACCCACAGTCCCCCGACACCAAACTACATCAAAATCTGGTTGATGTGCCAAAATAAAATAATAGAGCATTCCTAAAGTTGCAGCAGCCGAACATTGTTCTCCTGGTGCAAATAAACCTACCAATAACATTGGTTCAAAGGATTCGTGGTAAAGTCGAGCCGAAACCCCAAATTGTTTAAACAATTCCCGCGCTGTAACAGAATCGTAACGTCTCCAAGCAGCATCGGAATTATCAAAATCAATTAGAGCGTAAAGTAAAGGTAAAGCGCTGATGCGATCGACTAACGGCAACCTTTTAAACTGGGTGTAAATAAACGTTCCTAAAGGTGTAGGAAGTCTGGGTAAATCTTGAAAAATCGGTGATTCAACCTCCAAACCTGCGGGAGAATATTGAGAAGAACGAGTCCAAGTTGTAAAAGGATTGATATTTAATTCGTCGATCAACGCAAAAATATTTTTGTAAGGATACCAGAAGCCGTGAATACCAGCTTCAACAGATTTACCTTTTCCAGTTTTCCAACCCGCAACCAATCCCCCCGGATAGGAACCAGCTTCGAGGAGCGTCACATCATAACCTTGTTTCGCTAAATGGTGAGTTGCGCTCAAACCAGCCCAACCCGCACCGATTACTACTACTTTTTTATTTATATCTGCTTGCATCACTTCAGTTCGAGATTAACAATTACAACTATCATATATTTTGGGTTACTTGTCGCAAAGAATTAACCGATTAAGTCTCCCCAAATTAATTAATTTTAGGATAATGTGGAGTAGATTAAGAGCAAATTTTATGCGGTATTTGTTAGCTAAGCTTTACCAAGATTGGAATTTTAGCTTTATATGAAAAATGATAGTTAGATATATATAGATAATGGGAAATATTTCAAAAGTAATCCAAATTTATGAGAAGAGACAGCAATTACTAATCAGCATCGCTGTTTTAGTTTCGATAATTATTTTTCTGCTATTATTGCCAAAACTATATCAAATTGACTGGATTGGTTTTGGTCCTGTTTCTGATATTCTGATTAGCGAAGAACAAGCAATCAATTTTAAAACTGGAGAGATTGTTACGCTTCATAAGAGAACCGAACAGATCAAAGCGGCTAAAAAACTTTGGGATTGGTTAGCGTTGCTTGGTATTCCAGTATTGTTAGTTATTTTAGGAACTCAATTTCAAAGTAATGAAAAGAAATTAGCAGAAGAAAAAGTTAAGGCTGAGAAAGAAAGAATCGACGAACAGGTTCAAGCTGAAAAAGAAAGAATTGACGAGCAAGTTCAAGCTGAAAGAGAAAGAGCCGACGAACAAGCTAAAGCTGAAAAAGAAAAAACAACTAATATTTTAAATGAAGAAGCTCTGCAAGCTTATATTGACCGAATGTCAGAATTATTGCTTGATAAAAACCTAAAATCCTTATCTGCTAATGATTCATTGCGGGAAGCAGCATTAGATGTTGCACGAGCGAGAACTTTATCAGTATTACGCAGATTGGATATAGATGGAGAACGAAAAGGAAGCATTATTCGATTTTTAATTGATGCAGAATTTATTAATGAATTGCAGCTTGATTTGAGTTATGCCAAACTCAGCGGTACCGATCTCAATGGAGCTAACTTGAGCAGGGCTAATTTTTATGGTGCTAACTTCTATGGAGCTAATCTTAACGGTGCAAAGCTCAGTGGTGCTAACTTAAGCGGGGCTAATTTTTATGGTGCAAAGCTCAGTGGTGCTAACTTTTACGGTGCTGATTTGAGTGGAGCTAAACTTAGTGGTGCAAAACTTAGTGGTGCTAATTTTTACGGTGCTGACCTCAGCCGTGCTTATCTGAGTGGTGCTAATTTGAATGGAGCTAATTTTTATGGTGCAAACCTCAGCAGCGCGAATCTTAGTAGTGCTAATCTGTGTTTTGCCAATCTGAGCGGTGCCAATCTTTGTTTTGCTAACCTTTTGGGTGCATATCTTAGTAGTGCCAAACTCAATGGAGCAAACCTAAGTGGAGCAAATTTCTTTAGTGCCAATCTTAGCGATGCTAAGCTCAGTGGTGCTGATTTTAGCGGAACTAAAATTAATAATACTGACCTCAATGGTGCCAACTTAGTAGAAGCCAAAAACTTGACTCCCGAACAAGTTAGTCAGGCTAAAAACTGGGAAAAAGCAGTGTATACTCCTGAGTTTTCCAAACAGCTATATTTAGAAGAAGATATTATTAATGATTGATTTGAGTATTTTACCCAGTCAATAATTACGCTTAACTAACGCGATCGCAATATCAACAACTGTATTTGCATTGATGGGTTTGGATATATGCTGTTGGAAACCGGCGGAAATTGCCTGAATACGATCTGCTTCACTTGCATAAGCTGTTAAGGCAATGGCTGGAATTGTTTTACCTACTTCGGATGCTCGAATTGTTGTTATCAGTTCATAACCGTCCATTTCGGGCATTCCAATATCACTAATTAACAGGTCTGGAACTGACTTGGCAATGTTTTCCAGCGCTTCTGATGCTGATGAGACTGCTTTAACTGCGGCTCCTGCTTGCTCCAAAACGAAGCTAATTAAGTCACGGGAATCTGGTTCGTCATCTACAACTAAGATATTTATCCCCTTTAAATTTGAACGCGATTCATTAACTTGCGGCAACATACTAGTATCTTTTGTCCCTGATGTACTTGGTATTTTTACTAAAAAAACTGCGCCTTGTCCTTCTCCGGGACTGTCTGCGGTTACGGTTCCTCCGTGAAGTTCGACAATTTGACGCACGATCGCCAATCCTAAACCTAAGCCGCCAAATTTACGGGTTGTAGCGCTGTCTTCTTGGCGAAAATGCTCGAACATATAAGGCACAAATTCTTTTTTAATGCCTTTTCCGGTGTCTTTTATCTGGATTTGGGCGTGGTTTTCAACTTGGGACAATGTTATCCAGATGTGTCCGCCTTCAGGAGTAAATTTAACTGCATTAGATAAAATATTCCACACTACTTGCTGCAAACGTCCTTCATCTCCATTGACTATTCCCACCGATGATGCTTTTTTAGTATGTATTGTAATTGACTTGGCTTCTGCTGCTAACCGAACTGTTTCCAAGGCAGCTTGAGTAACTGTAACTAAATCGACGGGGGCTTCATTTAACCTGAGTTTACCCCGGAGAATTCGGGAAATATCGAGCAAATCGTCAATTAGCTGGGCTTGTAGTTTAGCGTTGCGTTCGATGGTTTCGAGAGCTATTGTCATTTTGGTGGGGTTTAGATTACCTCTTTGTAATATTTTTGCCCAGCCCAAAATCGGATTTAAGGGGGTGCGTAATTCGTGGGACAAAACCGCGAGAAATTCATCTTTGATGCGGTTGGCTTGTTCTGCGGCTTCGTGGGCGGTTTTTTGGTCGTGAATATCTGTACAGGAACCAAACCATTTGACAATTTGCCCGTTATCATTGCGTAGGGGAACGGCTCGACCTAAGAACCAGCGGTATTCTCCATCGCTAGCGCGTCGAAAACGGTATTCAATATTGTATTTATTACCAGTACGAAGCGACTGGCTCCAAACATCTATACATTTTTGTACGTCGTCGGGATGCAGTACGGGTTCCCAGCCCCATCCTTGGGTTTGCTCTAAGGTCATGCCGGTATAGTCAAACCAGCGTTGATTGTAGTAGTCTGTAAAACCATCAGGAAAAGCAGTCCAGACGATTTGCGGCATGGAATTCGCCAAGGTGCGGAAGTTTAACTCGCTTTCACGTAATGCTAATTCTATTTGTTTTTGTGCGGTAATATCGCGAGCTACACAATAAAGAACCTGCTGTTCGGGAAAGGAAGAAACGTTCCAGGCAAGCCAGCGGTAGGAACCATCTTTGCAACGGTAGCGGTTTTCAAATCCGATGGTGTTAAGTCCTTGTGCCAGTTTTTGCGCTTCCGCTACCGTTACGGCTATATCGTCGGGATGTATAAACTCAATATAGAGACTTGTTGTTATTTCTGTTGCAGTCCAACCTAATATTCTTTCCCAAGCCGGATTTACCTGAGTGAAGTAGCCTTCAAGGTTAGCAATTCCCAACATATCTCCTGACAAGTCAAAAAATCTGTCTCGTTCTTCGGTAACTTGTTTGAGTTGGGTTAGATTGATAACGAAGGCAATAACTTCTTGATTTAGGTTGAAGGGTTCGTCAAGTAAAGCCGCTCCAACTAAAATTGGAATTCGCTGCCCATTTTTATGACGATACTCTTTCTCATAAGGCGTACAAACCCCTTTTGTAGATAATTCTTCTACTGCTTTAGCATCCAACAATGCAAAGTCTGGTGGAGTCAATTCGTCCCAACGTACTCCACCTGACTCTATTTCTGCTAATGTGTACCCGGTCATATTTAATAAGTAGTCGTTAGCATAACGCAACCCACCAAAGCTATCGCCAAGAATGACTCCAAACATATTTGATTCTACCAATCGTCGCAACCGTCGCTCGCTTTCTCGCAGTTGTTCACTGGCTTGTTTGCGCTGTGTAATATCGGTAACGCTACCAATTAATCGCATCGGATCGCCGTTACTATCTCGGTAAACGCTACTTCTTACCCAAATCCAAGCAATTTCCCCATCTGCGCGAATAATTCTACATTCAAAGTCCCAATCTACATAAGTTGACAGCGTTTCTTGAAATTTTTTATCTACAGATTCGCGGTCATCGGGGTGGACATGATTGAGAAAAATGTCATAACTCCACTCCGGTAACAGCGATTTGTATCCGAAAATTTGATCGTGTTTGAGCGAACGATTAGCAGTATAGGGTTCGATTGTCAAATCTAAATCCCATTCGCCAATTTGGGAACATTCCAGCATAAACTGCAATCGAGCTTCTTTTTCTTGCAGTTGTTCGGTTGCTCGTTTGCGATCGGTAATGTCCATTGACATCCCGACCATTTTTAAGGGATTTCCTGCTGCATCGTAAATGCATTGTCCTCGATTCAAAACCCAGTGAATGCTGTTATCATCCCAAACATTGCGGTATTCGACATCATAATCGGTGCGGTTGGCGATCGCCGTTTCCACCGCCATTTTTACCCAAGCCCGGTCGTAGGGGTGTATTCTTTCTAAAAGTAGCTGATAAGTAAAATCTGTGTCAGATGATAGACCAAAGTTAGCTTTGTACTGCTCCGAAGCAGTTAAATAATTGGTCTTTAAATCAAGTTGCCAAGAACCCAACTTAGCCGTTTTTAACGCTAATTGCAGCTGCTCTTTACTTTCTTGTAATGCTGCGGCTGCAAGTTTATCGTCGGTAATATCTTCTGCAACACCCGCCAATCGGGAAGGTTGACCGTCGGTATCGTATACCACAAAACCGCGATCGCGTATCGTGCGAATCGAACCATCGGGACGTACAATGCGATACTCTTCAATATTGCCATTATTTGCTAAACACCGTGCGGGAGCCATCTGCATCTGCTCTCGGTGTTCCGGGTGAATCGTTTCAATTAACCTACCCAAATCAGCATATATATGTTCACGGGAGCATCCCCACACCTCCTCGAAAGCAGGACTAAGGTAAAGCAATTTATTTGTTTGTAAATCGTGTAACCAAAAAACACTAGGAATTGTCTCAGCCATTTGCCTAAATCGGGCTTCACTTTCCTCAAGAGCTTGCGAGGCTTGCCTAGGTTCGTTAATATCAGTAGTTACAACTGCAATTCCTTCGGGAGTAGGATAAACTCGAATCTCAAACCAGTGACTCCAAGTAGGGTAATAATACTCGAACCGTCTTGATGTTCGTTCCACCATCACTTGTTGGACGCAATTGTAAAATTCACCATCCACTAAATCGGGGAATATATCCCAAATGCTTTTACCCAGCAAATCTTCGCGTCTGATGCCGATAATTTCAACTTCGCGATCATTAAGGTAGGTAAACCGCCAGTTATAATTTAAAATTGCGAAACCATCGCGAATGCTTGATAAAGCATCTTGCATTCTAGTTTCTACGGCTGCTGTTTCTATCCGTGCTGTTTCACGAACTTGCTCTATCCTGCGCTCGGTTTCCCAAGTCAGAGAATTACTAATTGCAGTCGCGATTTGTGCGGCAACTAAATCAAAAAATCCTTGATAATTTTCGTCATACGGTCGTCTCGGACTAATACCCGCAATCAAAAATCCCTTGACGTAAACTTGTCCCGAAGCGATTAACGGTACGACAACGGCTGTATGGGGCCGCGCTTCAAGCAATCCAAATTTTTGTTGTAATCCTTCGACAATCTGACTTTCTTTCGTGGCTATAGCAGTCGATAAAGCCCACGATTGACAAATTTCGTCTTCCGCGTCGATTTCAATTTCCTGCGGACTGGCGGGCGTTAGAGCATCTAATCCGGCAATCCCTGCAAGTCGCGCCTTGGAACAGTTATCATCAAGTAGATACAGCAGCGCAAAGGGTACATCAGAGGGATTATTCGCTAAAGTCCGGGCTGAAATTTGACAAACTTGCTCAACCGTCTTGACCCCAAGATTTTCCGCTGCTAATTCTCGTAGCGATCGCAGTTGTCTTTCATCGATAACTCGTTTGGTTGTCTCGGTACAAATAACCAGCACACCGTTAATATTACCTTTGTCATCTCGAACCGGACTATAACCGTAAGTCCAGTAAACTTCTTCTAAATAACCATTGCGAATCATCGGCACTAATTGGTCTTCGTTCCAAGTCGATTCACCCCGCTTCATTACCGCATCGATCTGGGGTTCGACAACATCATGCCAAATCTCGGTCCAAAATTCTTTTCCCCGATTTCCCAAGGCTTGGGGATGCTTGTCCGCTCCCAAACTCGGACGGTAGGCATCATTGTAAAACTGAACTAAATCCTCTCCCCAAAACAAAAACATCGGATGTTGGGAAGTAAGCAGTATATTTAAAGTTGTTTTTAGGCTTTGCGACCAAGTTTCCACAGCACCAAGGCTTGTCTGCGACCAGTCAAAGGAGCGCATCAAAACCGCCATTTCGCTATTCCCGATAAAAATATCTTCTCCCGTCATAGGATTTTGGATTTTGGATTTTAAATTTTGGATTACTCTACGAGAAGACGCTTGCGCGTCAATGGATTTTGGATTTGAGATTAACCTGCTTGGGGGAAATACATCAAAGTTGCTATACTTGCTTTTGGTTTGCCATCATATAAGAGTAATTTTGCTTTAAATTCAAGCAAGTTGGCACGAAAAAACCAACTATGTAAAAGAATCTAAATTGGCTGTCTCCGCCTTACCCATACTGCCTAATCCCCGCGAGTCCCTATTCCCTCGTCCTAATCATTTACCTAAAAGTATAAGTAAAAAGGAATAGTTCGTTTTCAAATTAAAATCTTAAGTAAGATTCTTAAAAAATATTGCTACAAATATTCTATTGGTCGCATTCAAGCCAATATATCTAATTTATTTTAACTTTATCGCAATTTCTATATAGTAATGTCATTATTATTAACAAATTTACAGCTATCTAAAATAATCTCTAAAAATATCATTAAATATCATCTGTTTTCCTTTCTTAAGATAGATTATTCAGTTCTAAATAATAGTTCTTATGATAATCCTGCTTTCTGTCTTAAGGATGATCTGCTAATCTACCCATTGACTTTATGTGTAGCACGTATGTAGTATATAAAAATTGAAAAGGAAACTGCACAGAAAACGAGCGCGTGCATCATGGCAAACTTACGAGATATCGTTAACTATTATCGTCCTTATTGGGGACTGAGCCTATTTAGCATTGCAGCATCCAGCGTTTATGAGATTTTAGATTTACTAGTACCTTATGCGATTGGGCAGATCTTGAACGTGCTTTCCGGGCAACAACTGGATGGGTTTTTGAGAAGTGCGATCGCCACTATTTCGACAATTACAAATTATCCGGTAAATAAAACCTTATCGTTAAGTGTTTTACTGGGTTTAATATTTGTTGTTACGGTGTTGAGAGCGCCTACACAGCCTTGGTTGAGCGGTTGGTTTCACTGGTATATTGCCTTAAAAGCCCGTCGCGACCAAAATGGAAAATCTGTAGCAAAGATTCTTACATTACCATTAGAATTTTATGATGAAAACAACCCTGGAAGGATAGCTTCGCGGGTTGCAAAAGGAATTTCTAATCATACCTGGACTTATCCAGAAATCACCGGACAATTGCTGCCCAAGTTGTTTAGAATTTTGGGAATTTTTGTATTTATTTGTTTCGTTGATTGGCGGATTGCGGTTTTATTTTTAGTTTCTTTTGTAGTAATTCTCAGCTTTACTTTAAAACATTTGCAGCAGCTGATTAAATACGAAAGTCGTTTAGATAAATATTCCGAAAATACAGAAAGTCGGACTTCTGAAATTGTTAGCAACATCAAAACAGTCAAAGCATTTGCCACAGAAGCCAAAGAATTACAGCGGCAACAGCAGCGTTTTGAACGCGAATTAGAAGTAGTTGTATATCGGATTCACAAAGGTTATGTGAAACTGAATACCTGGCAAAAAACTCTAATTCAATTTTGCGTATTCGCCATACTTGGTTTAAGTTTAGCTGCCACCATAGACGGTAGAATCACCTTGGGTCAGTTCATCATGACCTTGACTCTATCGAGCATGGCATATGCCGAATTAGAGCCAATCAGCATCCTTGCAGAGATATTTGCCCGTCGTTACAGCTCGATGTTGAGATTTCACGAATTTTTGCAAGAACCATCGGGGATCGATTCCCAGGGGCTTTTAGAACCGCGAAAACCGGAAAATTCTTACAACTTTACGGGGAAAGTTGAATTTTCGCATCTAAACTTTGGTTATGAATCCAGTCGTCAGATTTTGCACGATATCAATCTATTAATCGAACCATATCAAACGGTGGCATTAGTAGGTCGTAGCGGTTCGGGTAAATCGACATTAGTAAAACTGCTGTTTCGCTACTTTGAGCCGCAAGCAGGGAAAATACTGATTGACGGTGAAGATATTCGCGATTTGGATGTTGGGGAGTATCGAAGAAGATTGGCGATCGTTCACCAAGAAGTAGATATTTTCAACGGTACAGTTTTAGATAACCTGACCTACGGAAACGAAAACGCAAGTTTTGCGGAAGTAGAAGAAGCCTGTAGGATTGCCAAACTCGACGAAGTAATCAGTTTATTACCAGAAGGTTATTATACCGTAGTCGGCGAACGTGGAGTCAGGTTATCCGGAGGACAAAGACAGCGAGTCGGAATAGCTAGAGCATTGCTAGTTAATCCTGATGTACTCGTATTTGACGAAGCCACATCTAGCTTAGATTATGAATCCGAGCGATCGATCCAATTAGCAATGCGTTCAATTCAAGGAACCCGCACCACCATAGTCATCGCTCACCGACTGAGTACCGTTAGAGAAGCCGATAAAATCATCGTATTAGACCAAGGAAGAATCGTAGAAGTAGGAAGCCACAGCGAACTGCTACAGGAGCAAGGAATTTACCGCAGATTGCACTCATTGCAAGAAACGGGAGAGCTTTTGAGTTAGGAGTGAGGAGTTAGGAATTGGGGATTGGGTATGGGGATTGGGTATGGGAAACAATGAGAAGTATAGGAAGTAATCGGGAGCAAGATAAA